>CAZCCS010000195.1:0-6146 GCA_964497005.1 uncultured Acidimicrobiaceae bacterium
CGCCGCGACGCGCCGATCACGGCAGCGCCCACGACCCCCAAGTCCGGCTCCGCCAAGTCGCCGGGTTCCGCCAGTCCGTCCGCCAGCACGACGCCGGCCCAGCCGGCTCCGGCTACGCCGGCCCAACCCGCCCCGTCTACGCCGGCCCCGCCGGCTCCGGCACCCGCACCCGCACCCGTGCCGCCATCTCCCGCTGCCCCGCCGGCAGGGCAGATTGTTGTCGCCCGGGGCGGGAGTTTCTGGTCGATAGCGCAGTCCGCCGAGGCGCAACTGCTCGGGCGGGCACCCAGCACCGCCGAGATTGCTCGTTACTGGCTCGTACTCATCGATGCGAACCGCTCGCGTCTGATAAATCCTGGCGACCCGAACCTCATTTACGCCGGGCAGACCGTTCTTCTTCCTCCCATCTAGACAGGGATGTCCCAAGTGCGCTGTTGCGCTTGGCTGACAGTTGAGGATCAGTGGACCGGAACTTTGTCCTCCGCAGCTATCGTCCATCGTCCCTGGTAGGAACGGTCATGCGCCCCTTGAGCCACAGAACATCGATGTCTGAACTCGATACCGCTCGGAGATTGGTCACGCGGGCAGAGCGGCGCGCCCTCGAGACGGCCGAGCGCTTGCGTCAGCAGGCCGAGGAGGTTCTGCGGGCAGCGGAAAGCCGGGTGGTCGAAGCGCAGGAAAAGGCCAAAAGGGCAGTCGCGGTCGAGGTCGAAGCCGCCAAGCGCGACGCTGAAGAGGCGATGAGGCGTGCCGACGGAGCGGAGGACGCGCTCGCCGAGGCTCACACAGAGCTGGCCAGGGCAAAGGGCCGGCTGCAGGAACTTGCCGCCCGGGTGGCAGGAGAGGACATCCCTGGAGGGGAAGCCCGACAGGCCGGAGAAGGGGAGGGCCTTGACGGGCCCGGGTCGGAGAAAATGGACAACAGCAAGGACCAAGGGGCTACTGACGGTTCGCAGAGCCAGCCCGCTCATCAGGCCGCAGTGCTCGGGGGTGTGGAGCAGATCTCGCGCAGCCTCGCCGAGTTACTGGCGAAGGTATCGGAGGATTCGCGGCTTCTGACCGAGGCAGCGACCCATGAGGGCGAGCGTCTCCGCTCTGCAGCCGAAGCCGAAGCCACCAACGCAAGACGAGAGGCGGAGGAGCTGCTTGCGACCGCCCGAGCCGAAGCCGAGAGAGTTCGGCTCGCTGCTCGTGAGGACGCTGACAATGAGCGGACCGCCGCCAGGCTGTCCTTCGAGCAGGCCGAACGGGATAGGGCAACCGCGACCGCCGACCGCCAAGAGGCCCAGCGCGTACTCGAAGAGGCACGCCAGCAGTCGACCCGGATGGTGACCGAAGTCCAAGACGAATGCAACCGACTGATGGAAGCGGCCCGTGCCGCTGCGGACGCGGAGTTCGGCGGGTTGAGGCGGGAGTTCGAAACGCACGTTCTCGCGCTCCGGGACGCACTCGGGGTGGCACGGGACACGCTGGATCGTTTCATCCAGGCCGGCGGCTCCGCCGGTTCGGTGGACTGAGATCCACGAGCCGTCGGATGAGCACCGGCGGGCTGGAGAATTCGCAGCAGCAAACCGCACGAGGTGTACCACCACCGACCGACGAGTTGCAGGAAGCTCTGGGGCGCTTGCGAAGCCGCATAGAGGAAGTTTCCGCATGGGCGCGGCACGCCTCGCTACCGGGTGCGGTATCGGGCGAGGGCGACTGTGCGTCGGGCGAGGGTGATGGTTCGTCGGGCGAGGGTGACGGTGCATCGGGCGAGGGTGATGGTGCGCCCGGCGTCATCGCCAAGACGGAATCGACGGCTTCTAGACCGACGCTGGCGCACGTCCGCGACCTCTCACGATCCGGGGCAATAGCCGGAGGAGTCTTTAGAGAAGGGCGCGACATCATCGACCTCGGCACTCCGGACGGGGCTGGGCAAGCGCCGATAGCGGGCCTGGTCGCTCTACTCGACCTGGTTCCGACGGACACGATCCTCGAGGTCCGGACCACGGATGCAGACCTGCGCGCAGCACATATTGGCGAGGAAGTCTTCGCTTTCAAATTGGTGCCGGGCAGGGAGGGCGAGGTCGACCAGTGGCTGGCTTCCTTGCTCCCCCTTGGGGAAACCTGAGCGGAGGGAGATGATCGGGTTGTTCACCACGATCGGCGGGATCGTCATCCTCGCTCTGGTCGTCGCTTGGAGAGTGCGTTTCCGGACCGGAGGTCAAGGATCCACGGACCTGTCATCAGCGAGGACGCTCGCGACGCCGGAAGCGGCATCGACCGGGCTGCGGACCGCGCCCACGTCTGAATCGCCGCCCGGAGTTCCGCTGCCCCCCTTAGCCTTTCTCGCAGCGATCGAGAAGGCGGTCGGTCAAGAGGTCGTGTTCCTGAGGCTTCGTACGCCATCGAACGTCTTCAAGCTCGAACCGCCCCATCGCGACAGCTGACGATCAGAGGCGGCGCCGGCCAGGCGGGTATGCGTCAACGCGGAACCCCGACGGTTTATCCTCGGATTCGGCAGCGAAGCCCCACTCCTTGAGGAGGCCGGTCGAAGATTTACTTCGATGTCCCTTTTTTCGCCAGAGGATCGCGGATCGGAGACGGCCATTGTTGGCAAGCCGCCAGTTAGCGCGACATGATTTAACACCATGGGGCGTAAATGGGGCTTTGATTCGCGCACAATCAAGCACGGCACGGTCTAAGCCCATGGCGGTCCCCATCGCTCGCCCCACCGGCGAGAGCGTTGCCGGCGTCCTTCGCCGTTCCGCGCGAGCGGTGCAGATCCTCCTCGGGGCAGCCGTCCTGATCAGCGCGATCACCACATACGCGATCGTGGGCGTTCAGCGGCCGCGGGTCGAGAGCTTGAACTCCGCAGTCGCCGGGCTCAATCAGGCGATGACCGGGATGGAACAGGCAAGGTTCGCCCTGACCGTATACCTCGCTGTCGGGGACCGGTCCGAGCTCGCCGCGTACTCGCGGGCAAAGGCTGTGGTCGCCAGCGGAGACACTGAGGTACTGCGTTCGGGCCTTGGTGGGCACGACATGCTTGCCAAGCTGCTCGCCGTCCGCTCCGCCGAGCAGGCATGGACGGTCGGGTGGGCGGACCAGGTGATCGCCGGCATCGAACCCGGCCCAATAAGCCTGGCCACGGTCGAGGCTCAAGGGAACCAACTCTTCTCCACCTACCTGTCCGCCTCATCACAAGCAACGGCCGATCTCGGTGCGAAGGCTCGCGCCGCCTCGAGCGACGAATGGAAGGCTGCGATCGCCGGCTTTGCCGGCTTGGCGGTGCTTGTGATCGCGGCCGGCATCTTCGCGTCCGACCACCGGCGCCTCGCCGCGTCCAGACTTCGAACGGGTGTCGCGCCCCTGGTTGCAGCGGTGCGCCAAATCGAGTCGGGAGAGCCGGCGAAGCTGGATTCCGTTGCCGTGCCCGCGGAGCTCGAGGAGCTTGCTCGGGTGGTGCTCGGCATGGCCCGGGAACTAGAGAGCCTTCGAGAAGCGATCGACACCAGCGCCGCCCAGGCGAACGCCCGGTCCCGCAAGCTCCTTCAGGTCCTCGAGCTGACCCGGTCGATCGGCGGCAACCTGAGCCTCCGGCCGGTGATGGAGTCGGTCGCGTCGGCAGCTCTCAGGCTGAGCGGTGCCGCCCGTGCAGTGCTGTGGATCTCGGTTGACGGCGAGCTTCGGCCTATGGGGGATACCGGCGGAGGTCCTCCAGTGAACGGATCCGAGGCCCCCGACGCGGTGGTTCAGGCGGCCACCTACGGTCGCTCCACCCGTTCGTGGACTGAGGAGCTACTGGCGACCACGGCAGGGCAGCCCGTCGTCGACCTGCGGGACTCGAACGAGAGCCAAGCGGGCCTCACCGCGGTCACACCGCGACTCGCGGTACCGATGACAATCACGGGCAGGGTCGTCGGAGTGGTCGAACTTCGCGGCGGCCAGGTGGGCCAGCTCTCGGCCGACGACATTGAACTTGTGGAGACGCTGGCGTCGAACGGCGCGAGCGCAATAGAAGCGGCGCGGGCCCATGGGGTCACGGAGTCACTCAGCATGACCGACCCACTCACCAGGCTTCCCAACCGCCGTCAACTCGAGCACGACTTGGCGACTGAGACCGAGCGAGCCCGCCGTTACCGTCGCTCGTCGGCTCTCATCATGCTGGACGTCGACGGGTTCAAGGCGTTCAACGACAGGTACGGCCACCAGGCGGGCGACCAGGTGCTCGCACAGTTCGGCGAGTTGCTCGCCGACTCGATCCGCTCGAGCGATTCCGCCTACAGGTACGGGGGCGAGGAGTTTGCGGTGTTGGTGAGAGAGGCGTCGGTGGAAGCCGCAATCGATCTTGCCGAACGTCTTCGCCAGCGGGTGGCGGAGAGGTTCTCGGTGCTCCCTCCCGACGTTCCGGTGACAGCGTCGTTCGGAGTCGTCGGTGTCGAGCAAGTGGAGCCCGAACCGGCATCGCTGATCAGGGCTGCGGACGAAGCCTTGTACGCCGCGAAAGAGCGCGGGCGCAACCGGGTGATCGCCTTCAAGTAACAATCCAATGCCGGTTCCCGCTCCGGCTCTCGCGCTCAGCAACTCAGCCCCACAGCCGACGCGTGAGACCCGAGGCGCGAGCGACCGGTCGGCTGACCGCGACTCTCAGCGATTCCTCGGGTCCGACCACGGTGAGGCTGCGCTTGGCCCGGGTGACCGCCGTGTAGAGGAGTTCTCGAGTCAGCAGCGGAGACTCTGGGGGTGGCAGCACCAACGCGGCTTGCTCGAATTCGGAACCCTGCGATTTGTGGACCGTGGTGGCGAACACCGTCTCGACAGCGGAAAGCCTCGACGGGGTGACGCAAACCACTGACCCTCCGCGAGGGAACACCACGCCGAGGCCGCCGTCACCGCGAACGACTACCGCGCCAGTATCGCCATTGAACAACCGCAGGCTGTAGTCGTTGGCCGTGATCATCACCGGCCTCCCGGGGTACCACTCCGGATCCGGATCGAAGCCCTCGATTTCTTCTGCCAGCCAGGCTTCTACGACCCTTGTCCAGACCTCCACCCCGCCGGACCCATGGCGATGAGCGCAAAGCAACCTGAACGCCGAGAGGGAACCGAGCGCGGCCGGCTCGTTACCCGCAATTGCGGCCTCGAAGAGCTCCCTTCCCGCCGAGACCGCCATCTCGCGGACGGGAGCGAGGCTGTCCGCGGCAGCGATCTCTGACACCTCGATCGGGTCGCTGTCGAGCCAGCGCAGCTCTGAGTTCCCCTGGCTCAGGATCGCTACGGCGGAATCGGCATCGCCGGAGCGGATGGCCCGAGCGAGCTCCGCGAGACATCCGCCGAAACGGAAGTTGGAGCGGAGCACGACGATCCCTTCGGCGACGGCTCCCGACCCCGGTTGGGCCACGTTGCCCGACGCCGGTTGGGTCGCGTCACCCGACGCCGGTCCCACGATGTCACCCAAGACAGCGCCGGCCTCGACGGACGCCAGTTGTTCGGGATCTCCGATAAGGATCACTCTGGCGTCGCTTCTGATCGCCTCCAGAAGGCGAGCCATCAATGAGAGCGAAACCATCGAGGTTTCGTCGATGATCACCGCGTCATGCGGTAGGCGATTGTTCCGGTCGTGACGAAACCTGCTGGAGCTGTCGGGACGTCGCCGGAGAAGGCGATGGATGGTGAGTCCTTCGGCTGATGCGAGCCGTTCCCGGATCTCGACGGTTGTGTCGAGGTCGGACACCGAGTGCCTAACCGCTTCTTCCATGCGCGCCGCCGCCTTCCCCGTGGGGGCCGCGAGCGCGATGAGCGGGGGTGGTTCGCCAGACGCCGTCGCCTGCTCGTTCAACAGCGCGATGACCTTGGCGACGGTTGTCGTCTTCCCGGTTCCAGGACCGCCGGCAACGACCGAGAACCGCCGCATGAGGGCAGCCGCAGCCGCCCAGCTCTGCTCTGGAGGCGATTCCAGTCCGAACATTCTCTGCAGGCCTTCTTCGAGCAGATTTCGATCGACCGCCGGTTGCGGACCGGTGGATCTCCGGAGGAGGTCGTCGGCGACGAAGCATTCATCCCTCCAGTAGCGATCCAGGTACAGGGCCTCATCGACCAACCTCAGCGGCCTGACGAGGCCTGCGTCCTCGCCGACAGCGACTATCGGGCTGGCGGCGACG
>CAZCCS010000196.1:0-6130 GCA_964497005.1 uncultured Acidimicrobiaceae bacterium
CTTGCATCCCAAGGCTTTTCAAGAGCCTCGCATTCGGCCGCTCTGCCATCCCTCCTCGACCGCCGGCCCCTGAATTGGCGCCGGCGACCAACGAAGCGCCAGGCTACCGGGCGGCCCCCCATGTGTCCCAGTAGGTGATCGTCTCAATCGGTGGGCGCTCAGCCGGTTTGAAGTCGTCTCCCACCGTGTAGGCCACCGGGAGCAGCGCCACCTGGGTGATGTTCTCCGGGATTCCAAGCAACTCGGCGGCCTCTTTTTCCTTCAATAAATGCATGGTCGTCCATGCCGAACCGAGGCCCCGGCTGCGCAGGGCGAGCATGAAGCTCCAGGCCGCCGGGATGATCGAGCCGTACATCGACGCCGACAGAATGTTGGGAAGGTTGTCGGCGCGGCCCTCGAGGCAGGCGATGACGTGGACCGGAACCCGTCCGAGCACGTCGGCGAGATGAATGGCGCTTTCGTAGACGCGTCGGGTTTGAGGGTCCATCTCCCGCGCCGCCGCGGACTTCAGATAATCGGCGCCGCCTTCGGCGTACAAGCGGGCCAGCTCCGCCCGCTTCTCCGCGTCGGTCACGACCAGCCAGCGCCACCCCTGCCCGTTGCTGGCTGTCGGTGCCTGGACAGCGATGCGCAGGCACTCGAGGATCACCTCTGGGTCGACCGGCCGGTCGAGGTCAAGACGCCTGCGCACCGATCGGGTGGTGGAAAGCAGGCGATCGGTTTCCTTCGTGTCGAAGCTCACTCGTATTCCTCCTTGCGGGTCGGTAAAACGGTCGATCGGAGATCGTCGATCCAGCGGTCCGCCGCCCGCCACGCCCGGTCCGCGTGACGGCGCCTGGCAGGGCCGTGCTCGCCTGCGGCGGGGTAGGAGCCGAGGAACTTCAGCTTCCGCAAGCTGGCGTGCAAGTCCCGGAGGCAGTCCGCCACCACCTCTTCTGCCACGTGGCCTTCGAAGTCGATGATGAAGCAGTACTCACCGAGAGCCTTCTTGGTCGGCCGGGACTCCAGCTTCACCAGGTTCAGGTCACGGGCCGAGAACTGACCGAGTATTCCGTGCAGGCTCCCTGGATGGTCCGACGACTGAAAACACACCACGCTCGTTTTGTCGTGCCCCGTCGCCCCAGGTATGCCCTTCTCGGGTCGGGCGACCAGCACGAAGCGGGTCGAGTTGTCGATGTGGTCCTGTATCCCGGCCGCCAGCACGTCCAGCCCGTAAAGCTCGGCGGCCAGCACTGTTCCGATCGCCGCCGACCGAGGGTCACGCTCCTCGCCGACGTGCCGCACCGCCTCGGCGGTCGACGTCGCCGCGACTTCCTCCACATCAGGCAGGTTGGCGGTGAGCCAAGTCCTGCACTGGCCGGTCGCGTGAGGGAACGAAACCACGCGCTCGACGGCGGCGAGGTTGGTTCCCGGCACCGTCAGCAGGTTCTGCGTGACCGGCAGGACCACCTCGCCGACGATGATCAGCTCCCGTTCGAACACCATCTGGTCCATCGCGATGGACACCGTTCCTTCTATGGAGTTCTCGATCGCCACGAACCCATAGTCGACGTCGCCGTTCGCGACGGCCGACAGGACGTGCACGAAGGACGGGAGAGGTAGCCGCTTGGCTTGGGCCAGGACCGGGTCGCTCCTGAGCGCTTCCTCGGTGAACGTGCCGGATGGCCCCAGGAACCCGATCGTGGCCTGCGGGGAGACGGCACCGGTCATGGCGGGGCAGGATAGAGCGGTCATGGACGAGACCGCCCTTCGAAAACTCCTAGCCCAGCTCGCCGCCGGCGATGTCGACGCCGACGAGGTGGTTCGCCGCCTGCGCCGGCTGCCTTTCGCCGAGCTCGGGTACGCGACGGTGGATCACCATCGGGAGCTTCGCCAAGGCGCGCCGGAAGCCGTTTACGGACCCGGAAAAAGTGCCGCCCAGTGTGTCGGTATCGTCGGCGAGCTCCTGTCGGCCGGCGGTGAGGAGGAACGGGGCGGGCCGGTGGTCCTCAGCCGGGCCAACGAAGACCAGATCGCCGCGGTCTGCGAAGCTCACCCCGGAGCCGTGGTGGTCGGCCAGACGGTGGTGTGGCGCCCGGCGGAACCCCGGTCCGATGGGGTCGTGGTGGTCACCGCCGGCACCGCCGATCTGCCGGTCGCCGAGGAATGCCAGGCCACGCTGAGGGCGTTCGGTTTCGGGGCTGCGCTGATCACCGATGTCGGGGTGGCGGGCCTGCACCGGCTGCTCGCCCACGCCGAGTTGATCCAGGCGGCAGACGCCGTGGTGGTGGTTGCCGGTATGGAAGGTGCGCTTGCCAGCGTCGTCGGTGGCCTTACCTCGGCCCCAGTGATCGCGGTCCCGACGAGTGTCGGTTACGGCGCCTCGTTGGAAGGGGTGACCGCGCTCCTCGCCATGCTCGCTTCGTGCGCCTCGGGCGTCGTGGTCGTCGGCATCGACAACGGCTTCGGCGCCGCCCACGCCATCCTCCGCATCCTCGGACCGTCCGCGGCGCGGAAGCCCTCGGACCTTCGGAGTGAGGTCGAGGACGTCGTTCGGTGACGACCGTCGCCTGGTGGCACTGCTTCGCCGGCGTCGCGGGCGACATGGCTCTGGGGAGCCTGGTTGACGCCGGCGCCGACATCAGCTTGATCGAGCGGGAGTTGGTCGCCCTGCCGGTCGGAGGATGGTCACTCGAGGCCGAGCAAACTCTCAGGGCCGGGATCGCCTGCACCCATGTCCGGGTTCGGGTGAGGGACCACCAGGTCGTGCGCACCTATGGCCACATCGTCGGTCTGATCACCGAGGCGCGGCTTCCCGAGCGCGCCCGTCAGAGGTCGCTGGCGACGTTTGCCCGGCTCGCCGAGGCGGAGGGACGACTGCACCGGCGTCCCACTTCGCAGGTTCATTTTCATGAGGTGGGAAGCACCGACGCGATCCTCGACATCGTCGGCACCTGCGTCGCGCTTGAACTGCTCGGCGTAGACGAGGTGCGCTGCAGCCCGGTCGCACAGGGAACCGGCATGGTGCAAAGCGCACACGGCACGCTTCCGATACCGGCGCCGGCGGTGGTGGAGCTCTTGGAGGGCGCGCCGACGTATGGCACGGGGCTCCCGTACGAGTTGACGACTCCGACCGGAGCCGCGCTCGTCTCGACCTTGACCACGGGGTGGGGGCCCATGCCCCCGATGGAGATTTCCGCGTCCGGCTTCGGCGCCGGCACGAGAGAGATCGACGGATTGCCGAACGTCGTCCAGGTCGTCGTCGGCAAGGCGATCGAGCGGACCGATATGGACGCTGAGCACGGGCAGCCGGTAGTCCTCCTCGAGGCCAATGTCGACGATGTGACCGGCGAGATACTGGGCGCAACCTTGGCGGCGCTGCTCGCCGCCGGCGCCCTCGACGCGTGGGTGACCCCTGTGACGGGAAAGAAGGGGCGACCGGCTCATGTCGTGAGCGCGCTGTGCGATCCTCCGCTCACCGCGTCTCTGCGAAAGGTGCTGGTCGACGAGACAGGCACCCTCGGCGTGAGGGCGCAGACGTGGGAGCGTTGGCCGTCGCAGCGTCATTTCTCGGAGGTGGACGTCGGGGGCTACCCGGTGCGGGTCAAGCGGGGTCCCAGGCGTATCAAGGCGGAGCACGACGACGCCGCCCGGGTCGCCCGGCTGTTGGGCGTTCCGGTCAGGGAGGTCGCCCGCCTCGCCGAGCAGGAGGCCCACCGCCGGCTCGACGGGTCCGACGGTCAGGGCTCGGGATCGGGCGGTGGCTCAGGTGTGGGGGGCGGACCCGGCGCCGGGGGTGGGGAGCCGGCGCCGGCGTGAGCCGGCGTGAGCCGGTGTGAGCCGGTGTGAGCGAAACCGCCACGGGCTACAGATCGGTGTTTGGGCGACGATTCGCACGCTTTACCGCTCATTTTGTCGCCCAGAACACGATTTGTCGCCCAGAGTCATTCGACGGGGGAACCGTTCGCCCTCGTAATCCCTGATAATCCGGTACCGCCGGGGAGTCCGCCTCCGCCATCATGGACGGCGTGCTCGAAGCCAAGCACCTGCAGGTGGAGGTCGGCGGGCGCGTCACGTTGGACGACGCGTCGTTCATGGTGCGCGCCGGCGACAAGGTCGGCCTGGTGGGCAGGAACGGCGCCGGCAAGACCAGCCTGCTGAAGGTGCTGGGCGGAGAGGCGCCCCCCGCTGCGGGCTCGGTCACCGTGCAGGGCCGGCTCGGTTTCCTCACTCAGGATCCCCGCGCCCTCAGGCATGTCAGCGACGCCAGCGGGCTCAGCCACGTCCTGTCCGGGCGCGGTCTCGACGAGGCTGCGGACCGGCTAGAGAAACTCCGCGTCTCGATGGAGGAGTCCCCTTCGGAGCGGGTGATTGCCCGCTACTCACGCGCCGAAGAACACTTCGCCGCCCTCAACGGTTACGCCTCCGAATCAGAAGTACGCCAGCTGGCCGCAGGGCTCGGCCTGACCCCGGGGCGCATCGATCTCCCGCTGCGCGTCCTGTCCGGCGGTGAGAGACGGCGCGTCGAGCTCGCCCGCATCCTCTTCGCCGGCTCGGACGTGCTGATGCTTGACGAGCCGACCAACCACCTCGACAGCGATGCCAAGACGTGGCTCATGTCGTTCCTTCGCGACTATCGCGGGGCCCTCCTCGTGGTCAGCCACGACCTCGTCCTCCTCGACGAGTCGATCACCCGGGTGCTCCACCTCGATGACGGCGAGCTGATCGAGTACAAGGGCACCTATTCGCAGTACCAGGAGGCTCGCAAGGCCGACGAGCACCGCCGGCGCAAGCTGGCGTCGCGGCAGCAGGCAGAGATCAAGCGGCTTTCGGACCTCGCCGAGTCGATGCGCCACCAGACCGCCAAACGGGCAAAGACCGCCAAGTCCCTCGACAAAAGAGTTGAGCGACTCCGCACGGGCGCTACCACCGCGCCCACACGCGGCGACCGGCGCTACAGGGTCCGGTTTCCTGAACCGCCCCGTGCGGGCCGCGTGGTCCTCGAGGTGGACGAACTCGAGCAGGCGTACGGCGGGCCGCCCGTATTCGAGGACGTGTCATTCGCTATAGAGCGGGGCGAGAGGCTGCTGGTCATGGGACTCAACGGCGCCGGCAAGACCAGCCTGCTCCGGATCCTTGCCGGGGAAGCGGTCCCGGTCGCGGGCTCGGTTAAGACAGGGCTCGGAGTCGTCCCGGGCTACTACGCCCAGGAGCACGAAGGCATCACGCCCGGCACCACTGTGCTCGCTCACATGCGCGAGAAGTCGGACGCCCCTGAGGTCGAGCTGCGCGCGCTTCTCGGCATGTTCGGCTTGACCGGCGAGATCGCGTTCCAGGACGCGGGCACGCTCTCGGGCGGCGAGAAGACCAAGCTGGCGCTCGCCCAGCTCGTCGCCGGCCACCACAACCTGCTCCTCCTCGACGAGCCGACCAACAACCTCGACCCGCCTTCCCGCGAGGGCATCGGCCGCGCCCTGGCCTCTTGGCCGGGAGCGATGGTTATCGTCAGCCACGACGTCGGCTTCGTCGCGGAGCTCGCACCCGGCCGGGTGTTGATCATGCCCGAGGGCATCGAGGACCACTGGAGCGACGGGATGCTCGAGCTGGTTGCTTTGGCGTGACCGAACCCGACCCAGACCTAGAGCTCGCCCTCGAGCTGTGCGACCTCGCCGACAGCATCACCATAAAAGCGTTTCGCCGGCCCGATCTCGCCGTAGAGACCAAACCCGACCTGACCCCGGTCACCGAAGCCGACCGCCAGGTCGAGCTGTCCATGCGCGAGGAACTCGGCCGGCGACGCCCCGACGATCTCATCGTCGGCGAGGAGTTCGGTGAGAGCGGAGCCACGCGAACCACTGGAACCGCCGGAACCGCCGGGACGGGAACGGCGCCGCCTCGCCGCTGGATCATCGACCCCATCGACGGCACCAAGAACTTCGTGCGGGGCATCCCTGTCTGGGCAACTCTTCTTGCCCTCGAATCGGGCGGCGTGCTCACCGTCGGGGTGGTGTCGGCGCCGGCGCTGGGCCGGCGCTGGTGGGCGTCACGCTCCCGGGGCGCGTACGCCGGCCCGCTCGATGCCGGCTCGTTCGATGCCGGCCCACTCGCCGCCGGTCCTGCGCCCGCGAGCCGAACCGGATCACCGATCAGG
>CAZCCS010000197.1:0-6105 GCA_964497005.1 uncultured Acidimicrobiaceae bacterium
GCTCTGCGGGGGACGGGTCGACTGCCGGCAGATCGAGCTTGTGCCGGGCGAGCGGGTCGTGCAGGAGTGGCGTTTTGGCGCTGCTCATCCTTCGCCCTGGGAGCCAGGCGTCTACTCCACGCTTCGTTTCACGCTCGAGCCGGTCGGCGGTGGAACGCGACTCGTGATCGATCATGCAGGGATTCCGGCGGAATGGGTCGAGCACATCTCGCTGGGCTATCCGGCCTTTTACCAGGACCCGATTGCGAAGTTCTTCGCGAACTAGTCGACGGTCCGCCGCCTGTCGCGCGGTCGTAGGCCTGGAAAGAGTGAGAGACTCGCGGTCGATGCCGGTCCAAGCTTCGTTCGGGCGCAAATCAACCTATCGGGCATATGGCGTGAACGGCGACCAACTTGCGTCTGAGGATCTCGGCTCCGACGACGAGGCCGTTGCGTGGGTACGTCGACTAGTCAAAGACGGCTTCGCTGTCGAACGTCTGAGCCGAGAGATTGCCGCTGGGTTCGGCATGGACATTCCCCTCCCGTGACGTGACCTGGCGCGGATAAGCGATACTGCAGGCATGGTTGACCGCAACGTGCTGGGCGGGGAACTGGAGCCTTGTGGGACGGACCCCCTAACCGGCTTCTATCGAGATGGGTGCTGCACAAGCGGGCCCGAGGATCACGGCAGCCACACGATCTGTGCTGTGGTAACCGCAGAATTCCTCGAGCATCAGCGCGGCATTGGTAACGACCTCACGACACCCATGCCCCGGTACGGTTTTCCCGGCCTGGTGCCGGGGGATCGCTGGTGTGTGACGGCCGCAAACTGGTTGCGCGCCCACCTCGACGGAGCGGCGGCGCACGTTGTGCTCGCGTCCACCCACGAGTTGGCGCTGGAGATCGTTCCCCTCTCCGCGCTCCGCGAGCACGCCGTGGACGTGCCCGCCAGCCCGAGCGGACTCGAGGGGTGAAGCGGCCGGTCGAGCGCCCTCCCACAGAAGCTCGGGCCGGTGCTCGTCGGCCCCGCGGCTAGTCTCGACGCCATGAAGAAGCTCATCGTGCTCGCCGCTCTCCTTGGACTCGGTCTCTTCGCGGCTCAGAAGCTCCGCTCCAGCTGATTTCTCCGTCGCCCTGGACCGAAGGGAACAGCACCTTCCAACCGGGTTGACGGGCGGGCGATGAGTTCGGTGTCTGGATAGCGTCTGATCTGAGTGCCCGATATCGCAAGCCTTGACGCTGCCGCCCGGCGGTTGCGTGAACTCCATCAGATCGGCCGCCCGGTGCTGCTGGTCAACGTGTGGGACCCCGCCGGCGCTCGGGCCGTGGTCGCGGCGGGAAGCCCGGCCGTGGCCACGTCTAGCGTGGCCATGGCGGCCGCGAGGGGCGGATCCGACGGCAACCGGGACCGGGAAGCCGCGTTCGCGCAGCTGAAGCAGATCACGGCCGCCGTCGACGTGCCGGTCACGGCCGACCTCGAGGGCGGTTACGACCTGTCGGGCGGCGACCTTGTCGACGCACTACTCGATTCCGGTGCCGTCGGATGCAACATCGAGGACACGGACCACGCGACCGGCGACCGCCTCCTCGCCGCGGAGGAGCGCGCCGCCTACCTGGAAGACATCCGCGCGGCCGCGGATCGGCGCGGGGTGGGCGTCGTGCTCAACGCCCGGATCGACGCGATAATCCGGCACCCTCAGCGCGACCCCGCGGCTGCCATGGACGAGGTGCTACGCCGGGCGCGCCTGTACCTAGAGGCGGGCGTCGACTGCGTCTACCCGATAAGCCTGCGGGACCCAGGACTGGTGGCAGAGGTTGTCAAAGAGCTCGACCGCCCGGTCAACGTCAACCCTTCGGAACCCCTCGCTGCCCTCGCCGAGGCCGGAGCGGCTCGCGTCTCACTCGGTGGCGGCGTTCACAACTGGATGATGGGCGAACTGGAGCGACGGACGAGGCGCCTACTGGCCGGCGATGCAACGGCGTTCTCGTAGTCGTTCCGGTTACGGATCTGATCGAGCAGCGACCCAGTAGCGCCCACCTTCCATCCCGGCAATAGAGTCGAGTCGGCGCCGTCAAAGCCGTAGGGTGCTGAGAGATGACCGACTATTTGCCTGCCCCGGACCGCTACGAAGTGTTGCCGTACCGCCGATGCGGCACGAGCGGGCTCAAGCTGCCCGCTATCTCGCTCGGACTTTGGCAGAACTTCGGTGAGGACCGACCTTTGGAGGCCCAGCGATCGATCTTGCGCCGGGCTTTCGACCGTGGCGTTACCCACTTTGACTTGGCCAACAACTATGGGCCGCCGTATGGGAGCGCCGAGGCGAACTTCGGTCGGATACTCGCCACGGACTTCGCCGGCTATCGGGACCAGCTGGTGATATCGACCAAGGCAGGCTGGGACATGTGGCCAGGGCCGTACGGGGATTTGGGATCGCGGAAATATCTCCTTGCGAGCCTCGACCAGAGCCTGGGCCGTCTCGGCGTGGACTACGTCGACATCTTCTATCACCACCGTTTCGATCCCGAAACACCGCTGGAGGAGACAATGGGCGCCTTGCATTCCGCGGTGGTTCAGGGAAAGGCGCTCTATGCGGGGATCTCGTCGTACTCGGACCAGCGGACCCGCGAGGCCGTGGCGATCCTGCGCGAACTGGGGACGCCGCTGCTTATCCACCAGCCGTCGTATTCGATGCTCAACCGCTGGATCGAGGACCGCCTGCTGGACGTCTTGGCAGCTGAGGGCCTTGGTTGTATCGCCTTCTCGCCTCTCGCGCAGGGGCTCTTGACCGACCGGTATCTGCACGGCATCCCCGAGGGCTCTCGCGCTGCCCGAGAGGGTTCGCTTACGGGGAACATGCTGAGCCAAGAGAACCTGGAGCGAATAGCCTCCCTCAACTCGCTAGCCAAGCGACGCGGCCAGTCGTTGGCCCAGATGGCGTTGGCCTGGGCGCTCCGCGATCCCCGGATCACGTCGGTGCTGATCGGCGCCAGCAGCGTGACCCAGCTCGATGAGAACCTCGACGCCCTACAGAATCTCCAGTTCACTGCCGACGAGCTGGCCGAGATTGACCAGTACGCCGTCGATGGCAACATTGATATCTGGCGCCTCCCGGCCACCAGCTAACCGGCCGGTCAGCGGATCTGGTGCGCTCGCATCGAGGTTTCGTCCCACAAACCCACGAGGCGCCCATCCGGGTCGGACAGCCCAGCGCCATAACCCCAGTCATTGCTCTGGGGCGGATAGTGGAAGGTGACGCCGCGCGCGGACATCTCCCTGTAGGCGGCCTCGACGTCATTGACCTGGAAGAAGAGATTGCACCTGGATGCTGGCTGACCGTCCTCGGCCACTATCAGCGTGAAGTTGCCTTCATCCTTCAATCCTGCGGCCTTCCCAGCTTCGAACTCGACGTCGAGACCGAGCACTGATCTGTACCAATCCCGGGTGGTGGCCAGATCGGCGACACTGAGAGCAAGGTGGTCGAGTCTTGCCATTCGGTCTCCTTTGGGCCAAATCGGAGACTTGACCTCAGAACGAACCTACTGAGCCGCCCCGAGTTTGTTGGACGCCATCAGAGCGGGGTTTCAATCCAGGCTAACGGTTCCCCGCGCGATGGCACCGAGATGAGCCGTTTGGTTACCCGTGTGGCGTAGAGCCATCGTTCGCTTTGCGCGTTTCGGCTCTGGCAAAGGACGTCGTTGGACGATGGCGCCCATAAACACGTGCCGAACGCAGTCGAGGCAGTAGGAGCGGCAAGAGCCTCGAAGGTTCCCGTCTCGGTGGAGATACCGAGGGCAGCGCCCGTGGTTGTGTAAGTCGGGTAAGCGATCTCACGTCCGCCGGGCGACCACACCGGATGGGCCCCGTACATGGGGCCCCGCGAACCGGAGAATGTCGCGAGGACATCTCCTTGCCGGGTGAGGATGACCAATGGGGTGTCCCCGATCACCGGAGCTACCGGGGTCAGAACTACTGCGACAGCATCTCCGGTCGGGCTGGGGTACGTACCGAGCTGAATTGGCGTTGACGGCAGCCATCCGACGTCGTGGTTGAGCTGGGCTGCCGTCGCCAGGATCGCGGGTGGCTCGCCTGCGGAACGAAGCTCTACTTCCGAGTCGGGATTCGGGGAGCGTGCTACCCGGGATGGACGTTGCTGGGTGGGGACCGAGACGAACCCGCCGAAGGTCTGGGGGTCGCCTCCGATGCTGTCTACTGTCCCGAGATCGAACTCGGAACCGTCGACCAAACTGACGACGGAGGCGATGGCTGGTGCAGACGCCGCCCGAGTCACCACCACGACGGCCTGTCCTTTGTCAGCGAACGGCTGGGAGCGATCGATCGAGGTCGAGTTCGAGAGCAGCTTGACTATCCGCGTCGTCCGGGTGATCTCCTCGGAGTGGCCGAAGCTGATTATGTTGCCGGCGGAGTCCAGCCAGGTGCTGCCGTCGGGCGATGCGTCCAGGGTCGCGAATTTCGCGCTGATCGGGGGTGAGGACAGCGGGGCGATACCGCCCGTTCCTGGGTCAACCGATATCAGGGTCCCGGCTGTCGACTCGGCCACGATCCGGCCGTCGAGTCCATTGATCTTCGGCGATTCCGGCTTACTGTGTTTGGCTGTCAAGACCGTCGCGGTCCCAGCGGCGAGGACCCCCAAGACAATGGCGGCCGATACGGCGCGGCGGATTTGGTGCTTCCTAGCTCTGGCCTGACCGTCCCGACTCGGCGCGGGGTCCTGCAGGAACCCTGAGGAGCCGGCGGCCGCAACGGTTCGAGACGGCAAGTTTGGTGCCAGGCCGGAGCTTTCATGGACCGGCGAATCAGGTGTCTCGATCGCGTCCTCGACGCCATGACCACACTCGGAGCAGCGAAGCGCGTATTCAGAAACCAGCTCACCGCAACTTGAGCACCGCAGCATCCGAACTCTTACCGTATATCGAGGATCCGGCTATGCAAGTCAGATCAGCGGATCGCGGGTGGCCCTTCGCCAGTTGGTGCGCCGCTTATCGTCTGGCCATGGCAATGAGCCGTCGGCGGTTCCTGATCGGTGGTTCGGTGGCGGCCCTGACCGCCGGGGCCGGCGTCGGCGTGCTCGACGTCGTGGACCACCCGCTGGTTCAGCGGGGCCTACACCATTTTGGCCTCACATCCAGTCCCGACCGTCAGGTCGCCGGATCGGGTGCCATCGAACGCAGCGGAACCTTGACCAGCCGCTACATGCGCTCCAACGTGGCATGGACGGTTTCGCGCCCATCAGGCAACCAACCTTTGGGCGGCATCATCTTCTGCCTCCACGGGCGCGGGGCCGACCATCGCTTCGCCTTCGACACCATTCACGTTCCCGACGTGGCCGCCTCGGTCGGACTAAGGGTGGCTGTTGCCGCGGTGGATGGCGGCGACCACAGCTACTGGCACAAACGCAACGACGGAACCGACGCCTTATCGATGGTGTTGCACGAGTTCCTACCGGCCAGCCCAGCCCTGTGGCTCACCCCAGGGGCCACCGCTCCGGGCGCGTTCGACGGTCCCGCGGACTTTTACGCCAACGACGTGTTCAGCGACATCGAGCGGCTCCGCGGAATGACCGTGTCCGTGGCTTGCGGAACCGGTGATCCCTTCTACACCGCGACGCGCCATCTCGTCTCCAAGATGGTCTACTCCCACACGGCTCTGTTCGGGCCCGGTTACCACGACGCCTCTTTCTGGCGCACCGTCGCACCTGGCCAACTCCGAGTGCTGCAAACAGTCCTAACTTGAACCTCCGCCGCCATTAGCAACATAGCGCGAGGGAAGGGGCTTGCCGCAAGCGACCCAAACGTGCTGATCATGACTCGTTCGCTGAGCCGATTAAGGCCGGAACCTATGAGGCCAGGAGTCGTGGAATGGGTGCGTTACTTTCGGCGGAAACCAAGCATGCGGTGGTGATCGCAGGAGGAGGTCCGACCGGGCTGATGTTGGCGGGCGAGCTGGCGTTGGCGGGTGTCGACGTCGTCATCGTCGAGCGGCGCGCCACCCAGAAGCTCGACGGCTCCCGATCCGGCGGTCTGCACTCGCGCACCATCGAGGTGCTCGATCAGCGCGGCATCGCGGACCGGTTCCTCGCCGAGGGGCAGGCGATGCAGGTTCAGAGG
>CAZCCS010000198.1:0-1631 GCA_964497005.1 uncultured Acidimicrobiaceae bacterium
GGCGAGCATGCGCAAACACCGCGAGATCCCCGAAGATCACCGCGCTGCGGAGGCGCACATCGAGGGCTCGGACGCCATCCGGCCGTGGCGGTAAAGTCGGTTCGTGGCGAGATCGAAGATCACCAGGGCGAGCGGCTCACCCGAACGCTCCGCTCGGCTCACCTCGCCCGACAGGACATGGTCGAACTGCCGGCGGTTGGAGACACCGGTCAACCCGTCGATGGTGGCCAGCCGCTCCCGTTCGTCGAGGAGGCGGGAGTTGCGGACGGACAACGTGGCGTGCGCGACGAACTGGCTGAGCATAAGCAGCACGCGCTTGGGCAGCCGCGACGTGAAAGGTCGGCCACCGTGTTCGAGCAGAGCGACGCCGAGGTCGCCGCCCTCCAGCTGGATAGGGAGGACCACCACGTTGCGGGAGTGGGGCAACATCCCAGCAGCGACCGGGTCGTCGTCGAGACTCAGATGCCGGACCAGAATCGGGTTCCTGGAATCCCATACCGCCGCGGCGACCCGGTCGCGTCTGGCGCTCTCGGGGATCGAAACCGGCACGGTCTCATCGGCGCCCGGGCCAAGTACAAGGCCGTGCGGCCGGTTCCCGCGTACCCACCACAGTGCCGCCCGCCGGAACCCGAACCCCCGGACGACCGTGCGAAGCAGAATCGAGAAGATCTCCTCCTCGGATTGGAGGAGTTCCATCGCCGCCGCCATACCGGCGAGCTCGGACAGCTCAGCCTTGCTTCGCCTCAACTCGCGCTCGCTCACCGAGGAGAAGAATGCAGTGCAGAGCGCGACCGCCCAGAAACCCATGATTGCCAGCGCGGTTTCCGGCGCCGGCGGCGCCGCGACGACATGCACGCCGACGATCGACCCGATGCGACCCGACAACGACAGAGTCGGTATGAGAATGAACAGGAACGAATCCCACAACGCCATGCGCAGTCCGGCCCGTTCGCTCACCAGCAAGGTGACCGCGATCAGCTGTACCGCGAAGAGCACCACCAACTGGCTTCTCGGTCCGCCCGACGGAGACGTGACGATCGCCAGATAGATCGCGTCAAGCGGCAGAACCAGCCGCTGAAGGGTCATCCTCCCGCGCCCGCCCTTTCGGCGGTACCACTCGGTCGCGGCCACGACGGTGAGGTACGCGGCGGAGATCGGGCCGATGTCCGTGATCCCGAATCCAACCTGGGCCGACGCGAAGATCGCAGTCAGGACCACGAATGCGACGATGCCGATCCTCACCATGAGCAGCAGCCCGAACCGCTCTTCCAGGCTGGTCAGTTCATTGGCTCCCTCCCGAGCCGCCGACGGAACGGGAGCCGGCCCGGTCAAGAGAAGCCCACGGTGTCGTCGTCCCCCCGCTCGGGCGCGCGGGACATCTTCGGATCTCTTCGGTCCACCAGAGCCTGGAGCAGAACGAAAAGCAGGACCGCCGCTCCGAAAAGAATCGGAATCCGGAGGTTGGAGGCGGCCTGAAGCGAAACGCCCTGCCAGCCTGCGGTAGCGAGCTGGACGGGCTCATCGAGCACGCTCGGTTCGTGAGCAGGCGGCGCGCCCGCAACTGTGGTCGTGGTGGTCGGCGTGGTTCCACCTGCCCGGGTCCTGACAGCATGGGAGACCGCGAGTCGCGG
>CAZCCS010000198.1:1641-3865 GCA_964497005.1 uncultured Acidimicrobiaceae bacterium
GAAACCGAGGCCGGCGGTTGCGCAGGCGTCGAGGTCGGCGGGGATCCGGCCAGCGCGCTGATCGTTTGCTGCACCGCTTGGCACTGAGGCGACTGGCAGTTGCCGGGGATGGTGACCGCCCCGGTGCCGTTGCCTGATTCGACAGAGGCAGCGTGCACGCCTCCGCCGCCGTTTGATTTCTTCGCCTGACCCGGGGGAACTGAGTTCCCCGACAGTGTCAAAGCAGACGAGGCAGACGCGGCCTGCACCTGGCCCGACGACTGGCTACCGCTGCGCGACTTGCTTGCGTGACGAGACGCGGAAACTTCAGAAGAAGCGGAAGCGCCGGCGTTTCCTGAATGGCCGCCCGCGTGGCCTTCTCCGTGACCTGATGCCGCCGCGGCTGACCCATGCGCCGGGCTGGCGAATACCGAGCTGGCAAAGGGCGCAGTGACGCCCGCCAGAGCACCCAAGCGGACTCCCAAGGCAACTCTGGCCGCGACCACCCAGACGCTCCCGACCCGCCCAGGTTGCCGTGCTCTCGAAGATGAGAAAGGCACCACCGCCCGTCTTGTCGGCTGCCGGACAGGCGGAGTTGAGCATCTGTTGTGAAAATTGTCCGGAGGTTCAGTGCTCCTTGAAGAACGCGCGGCGCGTTCGAACGCAACGGGCCAGACTTGCGGGGTGGACACTGCCGGCCTTTTGCTGACCGGAGGTCGCAGCACCAGGATGGGCACAGACAAAGCCAACCTCAGACTGCTTCCAGACGACTCTTCGGCAGATGACGTACCCCTCTTAACGCTGGCCGAAAAAACCGCCCAACTCCTTGAACGCGAAACGGAAATCTCTGTCGAGGTCGGACCCGGTTTCACCCATCTTCATCATGTGACGGAGTTGCCGGCGCATTCGGGACCGCTGGCCGCGCTCGCCGCCGGTGGCGCGGAACTCCGCCGGCTCGGTTGGGAGGGACCGGTTCTTCTGGTCGCGACCGACATGCCTCGCCTCACGCAGGGGATGCTGCGCTGGCTGGCGACTTACCAAACAGGAAGGTCAGTGGTTCCACTCGCGGGCCGGCGGGCGCAGCCGCTCTGCGCCCGCTATCAACCGGCCGACATCGCCGTCGCTTTCCGGTTGGTGGCGAACGGGGAGCGGGCCATGTCCGCGATGCTCGACGCGGTGCGTCCTTTGCTCGTTTCGGACGAGGTGTGGGGCCAGTTCGCCGGCGACCCGTCGTGCCTCGACGACGTCGACACCCCGGATCAACTTCACTCCTATCTGCGAGGGGTCCAGTGACGGTCCCGACCCCGGTGACGTCTATCCGGGCGATAAAGGTTCATCCCGACCGGAGAGCGGAGTTGCCCGAACACGTGGTCACGGAGGAACCACTCGAAATCCGCCTGGCAGGACCTGGACAGGAACCATCGCCGGTGGTCGTCACAATGCGAACTCCCGGAAACGACTTCGAGCTTGCCGCCGGCTTCGTGTCGACTGAGGGCCTCGCCCGCCTGCATGAGATCGCCGGCGCGCGGTACTGCGACGCGGTCCGGGACGACCCTGATCTGCGTTACAACACGGTCACCGTCAGCCTGCGCCGGCCGTGGGACCCGCCCGACAACCCTCGCGTCTTCACCGCCAACTCGAGCTGCGGCGTCTGCGGCAAATCGAGCATCGAAGAGGTCTCGCTGTCCTGCCAACCCGTGCCGCCGGGGCCGGCGCTTCCCGGCTCCGTCGTGGTGGCAATGCCCGACCGAATGCGAGAAGCACAGAAGGCCTTCGACCGCACCGGGGGTCTGCACGCGGCAGGCCTGTTCGACTCTTCCGGGCAATTGCTCTGTGCCCGCGAAGACGTCGGCCGCCACAACGCGGTGGACAAGGTCGTCGGCAACCGGGTCCTCGCCCTCGCCGGCGCTTCGGGCTCGCCCTCACCCAACGACCCGCCCCTCCTGTCCGGATCTTCGTTGATGGTCTCGGGACGGGTCAGCTTCGAGATAGTTCAAAAGGCGGCAATGGCCGGCCTGGGAGTGGTATGCGCGGTGTCCGCGCCTTCAAGCCTGGCGGTACAAGCCGCGAAGGAGTTCGGGATCGGTCTCGCCGGCTTCGTCAGGAACGGCTCATACAACGTGTACTCACATCCGGAGCGCTTCGACTTCGACAGCTGAAACACGCACCACGTCACGAATTGGGGCGCGCACTGGGGCGCCAGCCCCAGCATGCGCCAGCAGCGTCGGGGTGATTACCCCAAACG
>CAZCCS010000198.1:3875-6102 GCA_964497005.1 uncultured Acidimicrobiaceae bacterium
GAGGCTGTTGCCCGTTCAGGCAGTGACCTCGCCGGCGCCGAGGCGCTTCACATTCGCGGCCTGGAGGCCCTTGGGCCCCTGGTTGACCTCGAACTCCACCTTCTCGTTCTCCTCGAGGTTCCGGTACCCGTTGCCGTCAATCGCGCTGAAGTGCACGAAGACGTCGGGGCCGCTCTCCTGAGAGATGAACCCGTAACCCTTTTCCGAGTTGAACCATTTGACGGTTCCTGTCGCCACAGCAATCCCTCCTTTCCTGGCCGGAGCGGCCCTCGTCCGAAGACGGGGCCGGCGGCCTCCGGCCGAAGCCGGGAGGGATCTGCTCGTGAATCGATGCTGCACCCTCGTTGAGTGAAAAAGTAGCACGACTCGGCATCGCTGCCTAGCCTCCGTGCCGGTGTCACGCCCTGTTCACACCGTCGCGCACACTCACTGGGATCGCGAGTGGTACGTCCCGTTCGAGGCGTTCCGCTCGAAGCTGGTGCGAGTGATCGACGGGATCGTCGACACGCTCGCGGCGGACCCAGCATGGAGCTCCTTTCTTCTGGACGGCCAGATGGCTCCGGTCGACGATTACCTCGCAGTCCGCCCCGGCGCGGCGACGAGAGTTGGCGACCTCGTCGCCGGCGGACGTCTCGAAGTCGGCCCCTGGTACGTCCTGATGGACGAGTTCTGCGTCTCGGGCGAGACCATCATCCGCAACCTGCAGCTCGGCATCGACAAGGCCACCGGCCTCGGCCAGCGCCGGCACATCGGCTATCTGCCCGACATGTTCGGCCACACCGCTCAGATCCCCCAGGTCCTCAAGCTCGCCGGCATAGACCACGCGGTCCTTTGGCGCGGCGTGCCCCACTCGGTCAACCGGACCGGCTTCTGGTGGTGCTCACCAGACGGGAGCCGGGTACGGGCCGAGTACCTGCCGGTCGGCTACGCCAACGGTGCCTTCCTGGTCGACGATCCCGATGCACTCGTACGCAGGGTCGCCGCGCTCGAGGCGGAGTCCGCCGAGTTTCTCGGCGGCCCGGACAGCCCACTGCTACTGATGAACGGGACCGACCACCAGCCGATCCAGCCGCACGTTCCGAAGATCCTCGCCGCGGCGAACTCCCGGCAGAGCCGCTACCAGTTCACCCTGACCTCCCTCTCCGACCACCTCGACGCGGCCCCGACCGACGGGCTCCCCTGCTGGTCCGGCGAGCTTCGAAGCGGCGCCAGAGCACCGATCCTCGCCGGAACAGTGTCGAACCGAGTTGACGTGAAAACCGCCGCCGGTTACGCCGAAATGCGGCTCGAGCGGCTGGCCGAACCGCTCGCAACCTTGTGGCTGCCTCCCGACCTTTGGCCCGAGGACGAGCTGCGCGCCGCCTGGCTCGAAAACATCCGCAACTCCGCCCACGACTCGATCTGCGCCTGCTCATCAGACGAGGTGATCCGAGCCGTCCTCCACCGCTACGACGTCGCCGCCACCATCGCCGAGGTCGTCATCGAGGAGGCAATCGCGATCGCCGGCGTTGCAACCGAGACCGAAGGGCCGGTGGTGCTCAACGCCTCGGCGCACAGCCGGCAGGCCGCGATCGAGTTGACGGTCCCCGGAGAGAAAGCGCCAGAGGGAACGCAGCCGCTTTGCCAGTACCCGCACGGCAACAAGACCCAGAAGGCCACCGGAGCGGACCTCGGAAGGATCCTCGGCGAGCTGACCGAAGCGGGGTGGCTGGGCGACGCCGGAAAAGTCACCGAGGCTGCGGTTACCGCCGGCGATCACGGCGTCGAGCTGTCACTCGTCTACGACCCGACCAGGCGACCGGAACCGACGACCGCGGCGGTTCTCGCCGAAGCGTGGGCCCTCGCCGGCGCCAACCGCGACCGACCTCTCATCGTCCAGGTCCACCGGCCGCCGACGACAACCGTCGTCGGGTTGAGCGGCGAGGTCCCCGGATTCGGTTGGGCGGCATGGAAACCGGCACCACTGCCGGTCCCACCGGTTCGCGCCGGCAAAGCCTCGCTCGACAACGGATTCGTCCACCTCGCCGTCGACCCCCTCACTGGCACCTTCTCGATCGGCGACCTGACCGGCCTCGACCTCCTGGTCGACGGCCGAGATGCCGGCGACACCTATAACTACAGCCCGCCGCAGGAGGACTGCGTCGTTGACATGCCCGACAGCGTCGAAGTCGATGTCGTCGAGTCGGGGCCGGTCCGGGGCCGACTCCGCGTGACCCGCAAGTTCAAC
>CAZCCS010000199.1:0-6100 GCA_964497005.1 uncultured Acidimicrobiaceae bacterium
CGAGGGGGAAGTCCTTCCGACCTGCCAGAAGTACGGGATGGGGGTGATCCCCTGGAGCCCGCTGGCAGGGGGATGGCTGTCGGGACGCTGGCGCAAGGGAGCCGACGATCTCACCAGCCGCAGAGCCAGCCGAATCCCCCAGCGCTACGACCTGTCCGATCCTGCGAATCAGGCCAAGCTCGAAGCGGCGACGGCTCTCGGCGATCTGGCTGCGGAGGCCGGGATGAGCTTGATCCACATGGCGATCGCGTTCGTCATCGGCCATCCGGCGGTCACCTCTGCCATCATCGGACCTCGG
This sequence comes from uncultured Acidimicrobiaceae bacterium, assembly GCA_964497005.1. Classification (GTDB taxonomy): domain Bacteria; phylum Actinomycetota; class Acidimicrobiia; order Acidimicrobiales; family Palsa-688; genus DASUWA01. The sequence goes on from CAZCCS010000199.1 coordinate 299, forward strand.
ACCCAGGAGCACCTGGACAGCCAGCTCGGTGCCGCCGACATCACCTTGGAGCCCTCGCTTCTCGACCGCATAGACAAGATCGTCAAACCCGGCACCAACTTCAGCCGGGCCGACGCCGGCTACGAACCGCCGGCGCTAGCGCAGCCCTGGCGCCGCCGCCGTCCGCCCCGTTACTGAGCAACTTCGGACCGAAACCCCCCAAGAGGAGTTGGGAGATGAACGACGGAGCAGACCTGGCCTGGCTCGGCCTGAAGCGGGCCGAGACCGGCCGCTGGAGCTTCAACCTCACCACCCCGCTCTCCCGTTTCGACGGCAAGTTCTACGGCGGGACCGGGCTTGCCGTGGCAACCGCGCTGATGGAGGCGGAAACCGGCCGCCACTCAATTTGGGCAACGGTGCAGTTCGCGTCAACGGCCGACACGGGAGAGGACATCGATTGTGACGTGGAGGTCCTTGCCGGGGGGCGCCGAACGTCACAACTGAGGATCACCGCGGTGACCGACAACGGGATCCTGTTTACCGGTCTCGGAGCGACCGCCGACTCTAGGAAGGGGGCGCTGGAAGCGCAGTTCGGGGCCCCGCCGGAGGTGCCCGGCCCCGAGGACTGCCCATCGTGGCGCCCAGCTGTGGCTCTACGGGAAGGGCATAACCCTGGATGGTTGAGCGGCATGGATATCCGCCAGGTGGACGGCGGGATGGGGTACTGGATGAGGATGGACAACCGGCCCCTCACCAGGGCGGCCCTCGCATTCATGGCCGATGTGGTTCCGAGCGGCGTGGTACGAGCGGCCGGACGCGCCGGGGCCGGACGAAGCCTCGACAACTCGATCCGGTTGGGACCGGATCCGGTCGGTGACTGGGTGCTGGTCGACATCGATCCACACCTGATCTCCGGCGGTTACGTGCATGGAGCGGCGCGCCTGTGGTCGACAGGCGGGACGCTGCTTGGGATCGCCAGCCAGACGGCATCGCTGCTGCTGTTCGACTAGGAGTCGACTCGTTTCGACTAGGAGTCGACCCCGAGGGTGCGGGCAGTGGGTGACAGCTCCACTGCGCTTTTGTCCGGGAACGTTCCGAGAACATGGTCTGCGAGGTGGACGGTTACACCGAACCAGTAGTTCTCGTTGCGGTAGTGGTGGTTACGGTGCGCCCGCCACACGTATCGGTAGGAGCGATGACGGGGTCGGTACGACGAATGGATCAGGTAATGGATCCACTCGTAGGTGAGCGTCATCGCGTAGGCACCCACCAAACCTGACAGGCCGACAGGCAGCGAGAACGGGATCAGGAACACCGCGGCCGTACCGCCCAGCAGGCCGATGAGGGCGGGACCGGGGATGAAGACCAGTTGCAGGTCCTTCGGGTCGGCGTGGTGGGCGCGATGCTTTCGAGACACCAGCGGATCGATCCTGTAGCCACTCACCATCCGGGGGTGGAAGTGGAGAAGGAAGACGTGGATCAGCCACTCGGTGAAGGGTTGCAACGCCAGGACCACCGCCGGCGGGAGAAGGTCCCACCAGCTGTAGGAGCCCACATAGATCCGGCCGATCGTCGCGGCGACCAGAACCGTGGCGATAGTGACAGGAGACGGCTGGGTGAAGAACACGGCGGCGGCATCGCGAAGCGTCTGTACTTCGTTCCGTCGGCGCTCCTGGGTCACGCTGTTCGACTTCAGATGATTAGGCGCTACCCGCATTGCATCTGCTCCCGCGGTCCGCCCAGCGCGGACGGGCCGGTAAGGGTACGTGTCTCCCCAGTCTGGCGAGGTCAAAGCTAAATTTAGCCCTGACCGAACAAGGAGGGGGAATGGCAAAGCTCGACATATGGCCAGTAGTCCACGCGGAGCGGAAGTCGCTGGCATCAGACATGAGCGGCCTACCCAGCGAGCGTTGGTCCACCCAGTCGCTGTGCACCGGATGGACCGTCCGCGACGTGCTCGCCCACATGACCGCGACGGCGAAGGTCACGCCCGCAAACTTCTTTCCCAAGCTCATCGGGTCCGGTCTGAGCTTCGAGCGGATGCAGTCGAAGGACATCGCCGCGGAGAGCGGCGATTCGCCGGCGGACACTCTGGCCGGGTTCGAATCGGTCGTGACCTCGACCAAGCGCCCGCCGGGACCGCCGGCAACGATGCTCGGAGAGACCATCCTCCATTCGGAGGACATTCGAAAAGCGCTGGGCTTGGAGCACGACTACCCGATAGACGCGGTCGTGCAGGTCGCCGACTTCTACAAAGGTTCCAACCTGATCCTAGGAACCAAGCGCCGCATCAGTGGGCTGGGCTTGCGCGCGACCGATACGGACTGGACCCACGGCAGCGGGCCTGAAGTGTCGGGGCCGATGCTCTCCCTTCTGGTCGCCATGACCGGTCGAAAAGCAGCGCTCGAAGACCTCTCGGGTGAGGGCGTCGAAACTCTACGTTCCCGCAACTAGCCACTCTCTGGACAGCTATGCCTGGATAGCAGAAGGGCGTAATGTCCGGGGTGTGGCCGAGTACCTGACCGAACCATTCGACAGGCTGCCATTCGGTAGCCCTGAAAAATCCCGCCGGTACGCGACCGAGCGTTACAACGGAGCGATCGGCCTCAACTGGTGGTCGTGCGACCCGACCCTGCAGTTCCTCATGCGTGTGCATTTGGGGGACGACGGTCTGCGGTGGGCGCAACCGCACCTGGAGAGGGTCGGGGATCTGATGGGCGGTCCGGTCGCATCGCGCGCCGAAGAGACCGACCGAGAGCCGCCGCGGCTGGAGAAGTTCGACCGGTGGGGCCGGGACATCAGCAGGATCGTTCATCCCGATTCCTTCGTGTCGTCAAAGGCTGATCTCATCAGGGAGTCATTCACCTCGTCCGCGTTCGTGGAGGAAGCGACCCGGGCCGGGGTGAACCCCTCTCCTCTGGGTGCAGCGTGGAGCTACATGCTGGACCAGGCAGAGATAGGCATGGCCTGCGTGCTGGGCACCGGTCTCGACATGGTCGTACGGATGGCGGAGCGGTTCGCACCCGACGACGTGAAGGCGCGAGTGGCGGAGCTGGCGGGGGACGGCAGTGACCTCGCCGGCGCCACCGCGCAGATGTTCACCGAGCGAACTGGCGGTTCGGATCTCGCCGCCCTGGAAACGACCGCGACGCGGGCGGGTGACGCCTGGTTGCTCAACGGCCTGAAGTGGTTCGTGTCCAACGTCGACGGTTCGGCATACGTGGTGCTGGCCAAGCCGGAAGGGGGTCCCGACGGGACGCGTGGGGTCGCGCCGTTCCTGGTCCTGCGTGAACGGCGGGACGGCTCGCCGAACGGTTTCCGCGTCCGGCGGTTGAAGGACAAGCTCGGCACGAAGGCGGTCGCCTCGGCTGAGGTGGAGCTGGTCGACGCGGAGGGATTCCTACTGGCACCAGCTCCCGGCGAGGCCGATTCCGGCGAGGATGGTCCGCACGACGGCAGGGGCCTCGGCCGGATGATGGAATTGACCAACGGCGCACGGCTCGGGATCGCCATGATGGGCCTCGGGGTGGCCCGGCGTGCGCTCGTCGAATCGCTCTGTTATGCCCGGGCGCGCGACGCGTTCGGGCGGGCGCTGATCGAGCAGCCCTTGATGCAACGAAAGCTCGCCGAGCTGATCGTGGAAGTCGAAGCTGCCCAGGCTCTGGTCTTCGACGGATACCTGGGGCCTCGACTCCGCATCGGCGCACCGCTCATCAAGCTGCGCGCTGCGAGGCTCGGGATCACTGCAGCGAGCGACGCCATCGAGGTGCATGGCGGCAACGGATATATCGAGCAGTGGCCCGTCGCGCGGCTCCTGCGTGACGCACAGGTCAACACCGTGTGGGAGGGACCAGACAACATTCTCTGCCTCGATGTTCGAAGGGCCATGCAGAAGAACGCCGGCCACGAGGCGCTGCTCGAGAGGATCGGCACGGCGCTAGACCATGCGCCAGTGCTGGGATCGACCGTCGACCAGGCCACCGTCGACCTGGTGAGCCGACGTGCCGGGCACCTTCGCCAAGCGATCGAGGCCTGGCACAAGTTGGATGGCGGTGTGGCCGAAGCACGCCTCTTCCCGCTAGCCCAGTACATGGTCGACGTGTACGCCGCGGCGCTTCTACTCGAGCAGGCCGGCGCGGAGTCACAGCTGGCAGGGTCCGGCCGGAAGTCGCTGATCGCTCGGCTCTATGCCCGGTCGCATCTCGCCGACCCGGGCGCGCTCCGCGGGATCGACGCCCCTGCCGAGGACATCGATCGGTTCAAGGAGCTCACCGACGGCGCGCTGGTCGATCCGAGATGAACATCGACCTCATCTCGACGGAGTCGTTCTCATCGGGGCACCCCTGGGATCAGTACGCTTGGCTGAGACAAAACGACCCGGTGTACCGGCACCCGGACCCGTATGGCGACTTCTTCTGGGCGCTCACCAAGTACGAGGACGTGCGAGCGGTCAGCCGCCAGACACAGCTCTTCAGCTCCTTCGAGCGCGGAGTGATGGTCGGCGAGCCGGCCACCGATGAGGAGCTGTTCGCCCAGCGGCAAATGATGCTCAACATGGACCCTCCCCAACACGAGCGCTACCGCCGGCTGGTAAGCCGGGGATTCACTCCCCGGCAGGCGCAGATGCTCAAGGAGCGGATCGATTCCCTGTCCCGTGAGATCGTGGGTGACGTGGCCGGAAAGGGCGAGTGCGACCTGGTGGCTGACGTTGCGGGGCGGCTCCCGTCCGGTCTGATCGCTGAGCTGATGGGAATCCCCCGGTCCGACGGAGAGCGCCTCTACCAGCTCACCGAGATCATGCACACCACCGACCAGTCGGTTGTCACTCCCGAGCGGCAGCTCGAAGCGCTGATGGAGATGCTCGCCTACGCGGATGGGGTCGCCAGGGAGAAGCGGCTGAACCCTTCGGATGACATAGCGTCGACGCTCGTCCAGGCCGAGGTGGAGGGTGACGCGCTTACCGACGCCGAGTTTCAGTGGTTCTTCCTCCTGTTGGTCAACGCCGGGGGCGACACGACTCGCAACCTGGTGTCGTCGGGGGTGCAGTTGCTGTTCGAACATCCGCAGCAGCGGGCGAGACTGGCCTCCGACCTGGACGGTTTGCTGTCACGCGCCGTTGAGGAGATGCTCCGCTACACCTCCCCCGTGTCGCATTTCCGGCGCACCGCCATGGAAGACACGGTCGTCCGGGAGCAGGAGATAGCCGCCGGCGAGAAGGTGGTGATCTTCTACGGCGCCGCCAACCGTGACGAGGAGGTCTTCGATGGACCCGACATGTTCGACGTCGGGCGGGATCCGAACCCGCACCTGGCGTTCGGTGGCGGAGGCGCCCACCTGTGCCTGGGAATGCACGTCGCACGTTTGGAGATCGCCTCTCTGTTGCGTGAGCTGCTGACACGGTTGCCTGACCTGGCGCCGGCCGGTGAGCCTCAGCGCTTGGCGAGCAGCTTCATCGTCGGGTACCACAGCCTGCCCGTGAAGTTCACTCCTGCCGCCTAGGCGAGTCCTCGGTCGGAACCGCCCTGCGCGAGACTTTCCCTGTGACCATCGAAGTGACGGCCCCGCGCCCTTACAACGCTGTACCAGGGCGGATCGTTCACGACGCCGACGCCCATGTGATGGAAACCCCGAACTGGTTGCGCAACCACGCCGATCCGGCCATCCGGGACCGCATCGCCGCGTTGCGCTACCCAGGAGGCAACGAGCTGCGCCAGACGGGCGATCCCGCCGAACAGCAGCGCGACCTCGAAGCAGCGTTCGACCGACTCGCCGAGCGCCACCACTCTGACGAGTACCGGGCCGACGAGGCCGAGCAGATCATGC
>CAZCCS010000200.1:0-3678 GCA_964497005.1 uncultured Acidimicrobiaceae bacterium
TGACGGTCCCGGATGCTCCGCCGGCGGCCGGCCCCGACCGGGCGTTGGACGCGCCGCCACTGGACGCACGCCCGCCGGGCAAATGTCCCATGGCCGCTGGTTGCGCCGCTGGTTGCGCCGCCGACTTCGAGCTCGACGTAACCAGGCCGAGAGAAATGCCGAGCGCCGCGCACACCCCCACCGCGGTCAACGCCAGCCATCGACGTTTCCCGCTGGCCAGGAAGCGTCGTACTCCTGTCCGTCCGTGCTTGTCGCCTGCAGGGGCTGGGGTCTCGGTGGGGCCAGTCGGTTGGAAATCAGTCATCACGCCAGTCCTCTTGCTCGGGTAGCAATGACGGCAAAGTACCGACCCCTTCTGGGAGCTTGTTGAGAGCGACCTTGGATGGTGATAAGGACCGTTGCTCTTATCAATCGGCGGAGGTGGCTGGGGCTGGCCCGCGCAAAGCAGGAAGCCGCGGTTTCCTGAGACGCCGGCCTACTGGACCGCCAACCTGCCGTCTATATCGCCAAGATGGTGCTTATCGCCGCTGCTTTTGCCGGCGGCTGGGTGGCCCTTTTCGCGGTCGGGAACTCCTGGGTGTCTCTGGGCATTGCACCCCTTCTCGCCTTCCTGTTCACACAGGTGGACTTCGTCGCCCATGATGCCGGCCACCACCAGATATTCGAAACCCGTCGGGCCAACAAGCTGGTCGGGTTGGTGGCCGGCAACCTGCTCACGGGCTTGAGCTTCGGATGGTGGGTTCCCAAACACAACGCCCATCACTCGCACCCCAACGTGGTTAGCCGAGATCCCGACATCGGCGGCGGCGCGTTGGCCCTTGCCTTTACCGCCGACGTCGCTCAGAGCCGCCGCGGCGCGGGGCGAGTCCTGGCCCGTCACCAGGCTTGGCTGTTCTTCCCGCTCCTTTTGCTCGAGGGGGTCGGATTGCACATCTCGGGAGTCGAGAATTTGGTCCGCCGGCGGGACCGTTCCGCGGCGGTCGAAGGAGCGTTACTCGGCATACACGCCGCTCTGTACCTGACCGCCGTGTTCTGGGTGCTCTCTCCGCTGCGCGCCATCGCCTTCGTGACCGCCCAGCAAGGACTGTTCGGGCTTTACCTGGGTTGCAGCTTCGCTCCGAACCACAAAGGTATGCCCGTCCTGCGTGAGGACTGCGATCTGGGTTTCGTGCACCGCCAGATCCTTACGGCCCGAAACGTGGCAGGCGGCCGGCTTGTCGCATTCATGTTTGGCGGCCTCAACTACCAGTGCGGGCTAAAAAAGAGCAGACTAGCGGCTGAGAACCGCTTCGACCAGATTCGGCCCGGGTGCGGCCAGCGCTCGGGCAAGTTGATCGGAGAAGTCAGCAGCTGTGTCGGCCCGGGTCGCGGGTACCCCCATGCCCGTGGCCAGCGCTACGAAATCGAGGTCCGGTTGGTGGAGGTCGAGCATCGATCGGGCCCTGGGCCCGCCGGCGGTGGCGCCGACTCGTTGGAGCTCCATGTTGAGGATGGCGTAGCTGCGGTTGGAGAGCACCACCGTTGTCACGTCCAGGCCCTCGCGGGCCATGGTCCACAGCGCTTGAGCCGTGTACATGGCGGACCCGTCGGCCTCGAGGGCCAGCACTTTGCGGTCCGGACACGCGACGGCAGCTCCGACGGCCAACGGCAGCCCGATGCCGATCGACCCTCCCGTCAGTGTCAGCCAGTCGTGGGGCGGCGCGCCGGCGGTGGCGGCGGAGATGAACAGACCCGAGGTGTTCGACTCGTCCGCCACGATGACGTCCTCCGGTAAGAAGGCACCGACGGCCAGTCCCAGCGCGTCGGCGGTGAGGGGGCCGCTGTCGGGTGGAGCCGGCCGGCCGGGTGAGACCGTGGGTGCTGCACCCGCGTCGACGCCCAACTCGGCGGCCAACGCCTCGAGGGCGGCCCGGGCGTCCTCGCCGTGTTGGGCCAAGGTGTGGACCTGTACGCCGTCGGGAACCAGATCGCTCGGCTTGTCGGGATAGGCGAAGAACGACACCGGCGACTTGGCATCGACCACCACCAGATGGGCCAGGCCATCGAGCTGGGCCACCGCCATCTCCGCGAGGTAGGCGAGCCGTTCGGGGGCGACCCGGCCGGCGCCGCGCTGGAGGCGGGCAGGGAAGGTCTCGGACAGGAGCTTGACCCCGTGCGTCGCGGCGATGGCGCCGGCCACAGCGAGGGCGTCGGCGCGGCACGCCCGCCCCCCGACGAGAAAGCCCACCGGTTGGCCGCTCCGGATGGCTTCGGCGACGGCGCTGACGGCTGATGGATCGGGGGACCGCAGCGGGGTGACGGCGGGCGGCGGCGCCGGTTCGGCCCCCTCGGACCATGACACGTCGGCCGGGAGGATCAGCGTCGCGACCTGACCGGGCGGCCCGCAGGCGGCGGCGACCGCGGCGGCGGCGTCGGCCGGAAGCTCGGCCGTCTTCATCGAGCGCCGCACCCAACCCGAGACGTTGGAGGCCAACGCGTCGATATCCGATTCGAGCGGAGCGTCGTACTGCTTGTGGTAGGTGGCGTGGTCGCCGACCACGACCACTACCGGGCTGGCGGCGCGGCGGGCGTTGTGCAGGTTGGCGATGCCGTTGCCGAGGCCGGGGCCGAGATGCAGGAGCACGCCGGCCGGTCGCTCCGCCATGCGGGCGTACCCGTCGGCCGCACCGGTCGCCACCCCTTCGAACAGCGCGAGCACTCCCCTCATCTGGGGGACGTCGTCGAGGGCGGCGACGAAGTGCATCTCCGAGGTACCGGGGTTCATGAAGCAGGTGTCGACACCGGCACCGGTAAGGGTACGGAGAAGGGCGGAGGCACCATTCATCGAGAATCGGTCATTCGAATATCGCTCCCGGGTTGAGGATGTGGTTGGGGTCGAACGCCATCTTGATCCGCCGCCAGAGGTCGAGCTTGGCCGGATCCTCGATGGCCGCGAGGTACTTCCTTTTTCCTCTTCCGATTCCGTGCTCACCGGAGATGGCGCCACCCCTGTCGGTGCCGGCGCGAAGGATGGTCTCGATGACTTCTTGGCGTTTGGCCGGATCGGACTGGAAGACCGACAGGTGGACGTTGCCGTCGCCGGCGTGCCCGCAGCCCGAAATCCAGGAGCCGCTAGAGCTGGCGATGGCGGCCACGTCTTCCATGAACGGGGCGATGTCGGCTCGGGGGACGACCACGTCGATGATGTCGTCGGCGCCGGCCGCCTTGGCCAGCCAGAACGCACGCTCCCGGGCGGTGATCAGCTGGTCGCCGGCGGTCGGAGGTAGCACGTAGATGTCGAGGGCGCCTTGGCTTGCGAGCAGCTCGGCCACCTGGGCGGTGTCTTCGTCCAGCCGGTCCTCGTGGTTGTTCTCGAGGACCACGACCAGGTAGGCGAGCGCCTTCTGCTGGACGTCGGCGGGAACCCCGAGCTCGAGGTCGCCGGCGTTGACCAGAGCCGCCATTGTCACGAGGTCGATGTACTCGACCATGAGTGGTCCGATGCCGGTGTGGATCAACTTCGGGACTGAGCCCGTGCATTCGAGCAGCGTGGCGAACGGGGCAAGCACCGTTGTCTTGTGGGCGAGGCGCGGGTAGAGGCGGACGGTCGCTTCGGTGACGAGGGCGAGCGTGCCCTCCGAACCGATGATCAGCTGGGTCAGGTCGTAGCCGGCCGTCGACTTCACGAACTTCCCACCC
>CAZCCS010000200.1:3688-6092 GCA_964497005.1 uncultured Acidimicrobiaceae bacterium
GCGCTCTTTAGCGTGCGGATGGTCTCCCCAGTGCCGAGAACGGCTTCCAGGCCGAGGACCTGGTGGCGGGTGACGCCGTACTTGACCGCGCGCATGCCGCCGGCGTTGGTGGCCACGTTGCCGCCGAGGCTGGCGCTCAGCTCGCCGGGGAAGGTCGGGTAGACGAGGCCGTGGCGAGCCGTCTCCGCATCGAGTTGTTCGAGGGTGACGCCGGGTTGGAGGAGAGCGACGTGGTTGTCGTTGTCGATTTCCAGGATGGCGTTCATCCGCTCGAAGGCCACGACCACGCCTTCCCGGGTCGGGATGCAAGCTCCGGACAGGCCGGTGCCGGCGCCCCTCGCGGTGAGCGGAGTGCGGGTGGCGTTGGCCCAGGCCACGATCTGTTGGGTCTGGGCCGCGTCCCGGGGGAAAACCACGGCTCGCGGAGTCTCTGGTTCGAGGCCGAGGGCTTCGTCGTGGAGATACTCGTCTTTGATGTCGGCGCCGGCGAGGACGTTGCCACGGCCGACGATGCCCTCGAGTTCGGCGGCGATGGGGTCGGCGGTCACGAGGCAAGCTTGCCACGGGCAGAATCAGGGTGCCCGCCCCTCGCCTCAGCTGACTTCTTTGACGGCTGCCTCGATGAGGGCGGATACCGCCTCAGGTCGGGAAACGTAGATGGCGTGGCTGCCCGCCGCCTCTACCTGGATGGCGCCGGCTCGGTCAGCCATGAATCGTTGCGCGTCGGGCGGAATCATGCGGTCCTCGCTGGCAATGAGATACCAGGTCGGCTTGTTCCGCCAGGCCGGTTCGGTGATCTGCCCCGCTAAGGCGTCGATACCCCAGGGCACTTGAGAGTCGGCCATGAAGGCGGCCAATTCGGCGCTGACGTCCGCCGCGAAGGAGGCGTGGAACTTCTCTTTGTCGAGGAAGAGGAACCCATCCTGAGGTGGCAGGATCGGTGGCACGGGCGCGCCGGGGGGCGGGTCAGCGATGAGGGTGTTCACCGATTCTCCCCGGTCGGGGGCGAACGCGGTTATGTACACGAGTGCGGCCACCTTGGGATGGTTGCCGGCTTCGGTGATCACGGCGCCACCGTAGGAGTGCCCGACCAGCACTGCTTGGTCGGTCTGCTGGTCGAGTGCTCTTGTGGTGACGGCTACGTCGTCGGCGAGCGAGATGGTCGGGTTCTGTACCACGGTGACGGCGTGACCGGACCTTCGCAGGATCTGGTACACGCCCTCCCAGCCGGAGCCGTCTACGAACCCCCCATGGACAAGGACGACGCTGTGCATGACGTTCTCCTTCCTCGTGTTACTCGAGGCAAATCGCCACGGGTTTGTTCCGCAAGCTTGGGCGTTCGCCTGGACGCCCCTTAAACGCTCAGAGTCATTGCCCGAGCGTTGAAGGTAACTGGGCTGTGGGCCGGCCCATTCGCACCGGCCGGTTGCGGACCCAGCGCCTAAACGCGGTTGGTACAAGTACAACGTATGGGTCATGTCAAGAGGGCCTGACGCCAGATCGATCGCTCGACCAGATCCCCACCGGACGCGACATGATCGAGGTGATTGCCTCCGAACTCATTGCCTCCGGACTCATTGCCTCCGGACTCATTGCGTCCGGACTCGAGGAAGGAACCCAAGTGAACGCAATCGCAAGTGACCCCGTAGGAATCATCGGCGCCGGCCGGCTGGGCCAGGCGATGGCGCGCACCGCGCTGCGAGCGAATCGCTCTGTGGTGATCGCCAACAGCCGCGGCCCCGAATCACTGATATCTGTCGTGTCGACTCTCGGTGACCAAGCGTCGGCGGGGACGGTGGATCAGGCTGCGGCGGCACGCATCGTGGTCATCGCGGTCCCCTGGGATCGAGTCCCAGATGCCGTGCGAGGCCTCGAACTGGACGACCAGATCGTCATTGACGCCACGAACGACTGGGGCGCCGACGACCTGAAAGGGAGAACTTCCAGCGAGCTCGTCGCCGACCTCGTCCCCGGCGCACGCGTCGTAAAAGCCGGCAACACACTCCGAGCCGACGTGCTCGGTTCCGACCCGCAGGAGGCCGGCGGCCGGCGCGTGATCTTCATCTCAGGGGACGACGGCGACGCCAAGTCCGCCGTGGCTTCGCTCTTCGAGGACGCCGGGTTCGCCGCGATCGACCTCGGCAACCTGGCGATGGGCGGCGCGATGCAGCAGATCCACAAACCGCTCGCCGGTCTCAACCTCATCCGGCTCTGAACACTCTGAAACGCTGCCCGCCTTACTCTTCGGAGGCCGGCCCAGCCGTTGCTGAACATCCGTGGAGCCTCCTCGCCCACCCCAAGAAAACCCAGCACTAACGTAACAATCAAATTCCCGGACGCGACGATCCAGTGACGAAATCGCGCTATGCGAGCAGTTTCGTAACGATTTCTGGTCAATCGAAAT
>CAZCCS010000201.1:0-6072 GCA_964497005.1 uncultured Acidimicrobiaceae bacterium
GACGGCCGGCGCCACGGACCCGCCGGCACCCCCCGCCGGCGCCCCACCTCCCGCCGGCGCCCCACCCGCCGCCCCACCCGCCGCCCCACCCGCCGCCAACCCCACCACCTGAGCTATGTGCGCATCCGGGAGGCTCCCCGCGTGCCGGTCGGGGATCGGGCTGTGCCCGAGCACCAAGCGCACCCCCGGAAGGTCCCGGAAAGAAGCGTCCTGTGAAGCGTCGAAACCGCCTTCGTGCAGTACCGAAACCATGTCGACCCGCCCGCGCACGTCGTGGTTCCCGAGAGCGATCGCAACTGGCACCTTCGCCCCGGCAAGCACCTGGACGGCCGTCGAGATCTCAGCCGGCTTGCCATCCTGGGTCAGGTCGCCTTTGGCGACCAGCATCTCGGCACCCCACGCCTCCGCCTCGGAGATGGCCGCCAGCGCACACCGGATGGTGTACGGCTCGAGCCCCTCAGGTCGGGGGCGCGGATCATGAAACAGGTGCAGGGGCGCGAAGGTGCGCTCCCCGAAGTGGCAGTCGCTGATCGTGGCGAACCGCGACAACAACCTCCCCGCCGGCGCATCCATCGTCCTCACCCCCGCGACTGCTCGGCGACCGAGCCGTTCCCCGCCAAGCACGACGTCGTAATCAGTGGAGGGACGCAGCCCATCAATGGTCACTGCCCCCGGCCCAGCGCAGCCGTCAGGCAGACGCCGGCGCCCGGCGATCCGGTACCACTCCGGCGGAGGAGTTCCGATCACCGTCGAGATATCGCCGATTTCGACCGTCATCCCCACCTCGGGCAGTCGTCCCCACGACAGCTGAACGCTGTCGTGCTCGACGGCGAAGACCTCCAACGGGCGGCTACCGCGTGGCAAAAAAACGGTCTATGCGTTTAGCCGCCACTGCGTTCCGGGCATAACAAGACGCAAGGTGGCGGGTACCACGCTGGGTGGGTGGAGCGACGGACCGCCCGCCTGGCGTGGAATCCGCCACCGAGGGTTTCGCAGACACCCTTCAAGGCGCCAGCGCTTCGGACAACGTTCCCCGCAACCGCCCAGCCAGCGCCACGTTCACATCGAGCCGTTCGAGGATCTGATCGAGGCGAGGGCCCGCTATCGGAAGGTCGTGGCTCGAGCAGAACTCGTGCACCGACGCAGCCACCTCGGCGTCGGCCTGCCCCGATAACGCCTCGAAGACCCGCAACAGCAGGCTGTTCGGGAACCGGACCGCCAGGTCGTCCCAATGTTCGACCACCCAGGCCCACGCTTGAGCGCCGCCCTCCGGATGCCCGAGCGCGCCGGCGACCAGCAACGGGGCGTCCTGGGTCCGGACGTCCGGGCTCAGCGCCAGATCAAGGGTGCGCGCGATGAGCCCCGGGTCCCGGGTCTCCGACAGGGCGAACAGGTAGCGCAGCTTCTCCTGCGGGACGTCGACCTCCCGGTAGCGGTCGAGCACTGCCTCCCACTCCCGCTCACCTCCAGCCGCGACCACGATCCGCAGCGCCGCGCTCACCACGTCCGGCGACAGCCCGCCGGCCCCCCGCAAGTGGGCCTCGAAACGCTCGGCGGCCTGACCGACCACCGCCGGGTCCTGCCCCGTTAGGCCGAGGCTCGCGAGTACCCGCGCACGCGCGGTCGCCCTCCGTGGGGTCTCGCCAGGTGAGGGATCCCAACCGAGCTCCCGCCAAACCGGTTCGGCCAACTCACGGACGAAAGCCTGCAAAGCCGGCTTGTCGTCCTCGCCGGCGATCGCGTCGAGCAGGTTGGTTATGCCGCCGATCGCCGCCCACACGTCGGCATCGTCGTCACCGAGAAGGGCCCTGGCCACCGAAACCCACTGGCGGATGTCCGCCAGCCGAGCAACGACAGCGGCCCAGGTGTTGGTCAGCAAATCGAAGCGTTCCATCGGTGCGCAGACCGACCGGACGCCCGCCGCTTCGAGCCGCTGCCACAGCGCCGGCGAGTAGTAGACGCGGTAGAAGCCCCAGGCTCCGTCGTTGACGACGACCCAGTCGACTGCACCGTCGAACGACACGCTGACCGCTTCCCCGTCGAGTAGCACCCTCTGGTGCTGTACTTGGCCGTCGACCGATGCCCGAAGGTTGACTGGTACGACCCAGCGGTCGTCGCTGTCGCTTCCGTCGTAGAGGAAGCGCCTCTGTTGCAGTAAAAGCTCGCCCGGCCCGATCTCCTCGACGGTCACGACCGGATGGCCACCCTGCCAGATCCAGGAGTCCATGATCGAGCGCACGGGCTCCCCCGAAGTGGTTTCCAGCGCGTCCCAAAGGTCGCTCGTCTCGGTGTTCCCGTAAGCGTGGCTCCGCAGGTAGTGCTCGATCCCCTTCCGGAATGCTTCGGGTCCCAGGTACTGCTCCAGCATGCGGAGGACCGCCCCGCCCTTCTGGTACGTGAGAAGGTCGAACATCGCCTCGGCCTCCTCCGGCCTGCCCACAGGGAACTCGATCGGCCGGGTGGCCCGCAGTCCGTCGGTGACCATCGCCGCGGACTTGCCCGCAGCGAAGCCGGTCCAGGAGTCCCATTCGGGCCTGTAGTCGTCAGTCGTCAGCATCTCCATGAACGTTGCGAACGCCTCGTTGAGCCAGATGCCGTTCCACCATTTCATCGTCACCAGGTCCCCGAACCACATGTGCGCCGTCTCGTGAGCGACGACGGTCGCGACCCGCTGCAGTTCCAGCTGCGACGCCCTTTCCGGATCGGTGAGCAACGCGCTCTCCCGGTAGGTAACACAACCCAGGTTCTCCATCGCCCCGAAGGAGAAATCGGGAATCGCGACATGGTCCAGCTTGTCCCCCGGATAAGGGATGTCGAAGTAGCGGGCAAGGAAGCGCAACGCGTGCTCGCCAACCTCGCCGGCGAACCCGGTCAGCTCGGACTTGCCCGGAACAGCGGCGATCCGCAAACGAACGTTGTCCACGTCTCGCTCGGACGAGATCTCGAATGGGCCCACCACGAACGCCACCAGATATGTGGACATCGGGATGGTGTCTGCGAAGCGCACCCGCTTCTTTCCGCCGGGCTCGTCGGACACGGAGATCTCACGCCCGTTGGACAAGGCCTTCAGCCCTTCCGGCACCAACAAAGACAACGAGAACACCGCTTTGAACTCCGGCTCGTCCCAGCACGGAAAGGCTCGCCTGGCGTCGGTCGGTTCGAACTGGGTCGACGCGATAACCCGCTCGGTTCCGTTCCGGTCTGTAAACGTGCTGCGGTAGAAACCCTGGAGCTTCTCGTTCAGTTTCCCCTTGAATGACAGCCGCAACCGGTAACCGTCGGCCGGCGTGAGCTCCTCGCCGAATGCGAAGGTGGCCTGCTGCTCGCGCTCGTTGTAGGTAACCGCGCCTTCGAGTGTCCGCCCGAAAGAATCCTCCACCGCGACGTTGCTGATTTCAAGATCGACCGAGTTGACGACGAGCTCCCGGATCGGCTCCACCACCCTGACGAACACGGTCTCGCGGCCCTCGAAGGTGGATTTCTCGAGGTCCGGCACCAGCTCAAGCTCATAGCGCTCCGGCTTCGCAGTTAGTGGCAACCTGTATTCGGGGTGGTCCTCCACTACAAGTCCTCCTCCAGCTCCGATGTCTCGAAGTGCTTTACCCTACCGAGGGTAGATACCGTCTTCTGATGCCCAGACCAGCGCAGATTGTCACCATTGGCCACGCCATCGTCGATGTGCTCGCCCCGTCCCCCGACGAGCTGGTACAGCGCTTCGGGCTGCAGCGGGGCACCATGACGCTGATCGATGACAGCCAGGCGTCCGAAATTTACGCGGCCCTCGGTCCAGCGACCGAAGTCTCTGGCGGTTCCGCTGCCAACACCGCGGCCGTAGTCGCTTCCTTCGGCGGTTCGGTCGAATTCGTAGGAAAAATACGTGACGACGCGCTCGGCGAGGTCTTCGCGCACGACATACGCGCCTCGGGGGTCGCCTTCGAGATGCCCGCCGCGAAGGAAGGGCCGGGCACAGGGCGCTCGCTCATCATGGTGAGCCCCGACGGCGAGAAGACCATGTGCACCAGCCTCGGGATCGGCGCCCAACTGATGCCCGAAGACATCGACGTCGATGTCGTCACCGGGGCGAAGGTCGTCTACGTCGAGGGCTACTTGTACGGCTTGCGCGAGACCGACGCTGCGGTCGAGAAAACCTTCGAGCTCGCCAAGTCGGCCGACACCCAAGTCGCTCTGTCGCTGGCGGACCCCGCCTGGGTGGAGCTGCACCGGGAACACTTCGACAGGATCCTCGACGACGTCGACCTGCTCTTCGCCAACGAGCTGGAAGCCTGCGAGATGGCCGGCGTCATGGCCGGAAACGTCGACGAGGCGCTCGACGTTCTCTCCAAGCGCTGCCCGACGGTCGCAGTCACGCTCGGTTCGAAAGGCTCGGTGGTCGCACGCGGCGGCGATGTCGTCACCGTCCCCGCTGTGCCGGTGAACAGGGTGGTCGACACGACCGGCGCTGGAGACAGCTACGCGGGCGGCTTCCTGTTCGCTTACCTGGCCGGGTTCGAACCGCGCCGATGCGCCCAGCTCGGTGCCCTCGCCGCGTCGGAGATCGTCTCCCACCTTGGTGCCCGCCCCCAGCAGTCGTTGTCCGAGCTAGCGCGCCACAGCCAGCTGATCTGACTCGAAGCTCAGCGTCCGCGGTTGGGCTTCTGCCCGTGGTTGGCCTTCTTGCGGCGAGCCCTGTTGCGAGCCTTGTGCGTACGCTTCGACATGAAGGTGCAGGCTAGGCCACCCGAGGCCCGTGGGCCAGCCGGCGCGGTTCGCCTGCCGGACGATATGGCAGGCCAGTAGCCTGCCCCGTGATATGGAGAAACTCGGCATCGTCGGGCTGCCCAACTCCGGGAAGTCGAGCCTTTTCAACGCGTTGACCGGAGGGTCGGCGCTCGTCGCACCGCACCCCTTCTCGACGACCGAGACGACCGTCGGTGTCGCGCAGGTGCCCGATGATCGAATCGACCGGCTCGCCCACATGAGCTCCAGCCGCAAGGTTGTGCACGCGACCGTCGAGTTCGCGGATATCGCCGGACTCGTGGCCGGCTCTTCGACCGGGGAGGGGCTCGGCAACCGCTTCTTGGCCGGGATACGGGAAGCGGACGCGCTGTGCCTCGTGTTGCGAGCGTTCGAGGATGACAACATCGTCGGCGACCACGACCCGCTGGGCGATCTGGGAGTGCTGGAGCTCGAGTTGGTCCTCGCGGACGCAGCCACCGTCGACAGCCAGATCGAGAAGAGGCGGAAGGCCGCCAAGTCGGACAAGTCCCTTGCCGGCGAGGTCGAGGCGTTGGATCGCGCCAAAGCGGAGCTCGATTCGGGTGTTCCGATTTACCGGTCGTCGCTTTCAGCGGAGGATCGTGCGCTGCTCAAGCCGTTCTTCCTTCTCACCAACAAGCCGGTCCTGGCCGTGGTCAACCTCGGCGAGGACCAAATCGCCGACCCCGACGCCGTTGTGAAGCCCCTTGCGGACGAACTGGACGGCCACGGCGAGGTCCTCGGCGTGAGCGTCAAGCTGGAAGCCGAGGCCGCACAACTCGAGCCCGAGGAAAGGGCCGAACTGCTCGACGGGCTTGGTCTGGGCGAAGGGGCTCTGCCTCGCGTAGCGCGAGCGGCCTATCACCTGCTCGGTCGCCGGACCTTTTTCACCACCGGGGACAAGGAGAGCC
The DNA here is from genome assembly GCA_964497005.1 of uncultured Acidimicrobiaceae bacterium. GTDB lineage: Bacteria > Actinomycetota > Acidimicrobiia > Acidimicrobiales > Palsa-688 > DASUWA01. The sequence continues at coordinate 5,667 of CAZCCS010000201.1, forward strand.
GGGCCTGGACGTTCCGCGCCGGCGCCAAGGCCCCCGAGTGCGCCGGGGTGATCCACTCCGACCTACAGCGGGGCTTCATCCGGGCTGAGGTGATCCACTGGGACGAACTGCTCGAGCTCGGTTCATGGCAGGCCGCCAAGGAAGTAGGCAAACTTCGGGTTGAGGGCAAGGAGTACGAGGTCGTCGACGGAGACGTCCTGGAGATCCGATTCAACGTCTGACGATGTCGTGGCTTTTGCGCGAGGAGGACGTGCTGGCCGCAATCGAGGAGCGGCGCAAGGGTTGGCAGCGGTCGATCGCCGGCGCGGTCGTTATCACTCGGCCGACGTTGGTGCAGACGTTGACGCCGGCTGCCGCCGCGGAGCTCGACATCGCCTGGTGCACCCCGGCAAGCAGTCCCGGCGAC
>CAZCCS010000202.1:0-6045 GCA_964497005.1 uncultured Acidimicrobiaceae bacterium
AGCCCGCTTACGGCCTGGTGGGGCTCTCGTTCGTTCCCAGGTCCACCGCCGGCGTGGCCGAGTGGTGCCGCCGGGTTCCCGATCAGAACCTGTTGGACCCTCGGACCCGCGCCAACGGAAGGATGGGGCAGGTGCTGGGCGGCCCGATCCTGCGGCTGGCCCGCTCCCTCGAGCGCCCGTTCGCACGGCGGATCGGGAGGATCTTCGAGCGTTTCGACGTGGTCGTCGCCCCGACCACCGCCAAGTCGCCCATCCCGATCGGGGCCTTTGAGGGACTGAGCGGCTGGGCCACCGATCAGTTGATGGCCGGCGCCTGCCCCTACGCCTGGCCGTGGAACGTTCTGGGATGGCCGTCGATCAACGTGCCGGCGGGATTCACCGCGGCGGGCCTCCCCGTCGGGGCGCAGCTGATCGGCCCCGCGAACAGCGAGGACATGCTGATCTCCCTCGCCGCGGAACTCGAGTCGGTCTCCGATTGGACCGATTTGCACCCCTCTATCTGACGCGCGATATCTACACCGCCCAGATGGGTATTACTGTCCCGTTCTGTCCTATTTGACTTTGGGGAGGAAACAGCACGGCCAGGCGTGGGGATGGGTCCCCACGCTCGCCTAGAGGCTGGGCCAAGGCAGTGTTATGGGCCCCAGCCGGGCCAATTACTGAGCAGGAGCAGGCAGGGCACCGTCGAACTAAGTGTTACATCGGTCACGTGGTTTGATCTGAAGTCGTTAGTCCAGCATCGGGGGATCGCGCGTTGAGTGCACGACGAAGTGGTCTTTGGCGTTACGGCCGGTGGGCCGCACTGGCCGTCTCCGCCGGCATGATTACCACGGGCGCCGTAGGCGTCTTTGCAGGCGGGAGCGCCGGGGCAGCGGACGCTCCGGGCGTCGGGTCAGCGTCCGCAGAAGGCTTCGAGGTGACCCCCCACGAAGGATCGCTCGCCGTGGGCGCGGTGTTCGACGAGGCGCTCGCCGGCCACACCGACAAGATCGCCCGGGCCCAGTCCCAAGGGCTGGACTTGGGCGCGGTCGGCACCTCGATCAAGGGCTACAACTGCGGGCAACCCCCCACCCAGCTGGCGGGTTACGTGCCCGACCCCCTACAGGCCGAGACTCCCTCGAGCGGGGGCACCGACGAGCATTCGGCCGGCCCCAGCCCGACCGACAACAACTCCGGCGGCAGCGTCGAGCACGTCCAAGCCACCGACACTCCCTTCGGCGAAGCAGACACCACCTTCGGCGGCACGATCGCTTCGCCCGGGAACCTGGTCACCATCGCCCATGTGGTCAGCAAGGCCACGTCCGGTCTGATCAACGGCGCCCGTCAGGCCGAGGCCACGGTGGACATTGGACAGGTGAACATCGCCGGCGTGGTGAGCCTCAGCGGGCTTCACTGGGAGGCCATCTATCCCACCGGCGGCGGGGGCGGTAAACCCAGCGGGTCGTTCCAGATCGGCAAGGCCGTCGTGAACGGCCAGTCGATCCCCCCGACCGACCTTTCCCAGGTGTCCTCGGCGGTCAACCAGGTGCTCGGCCAGCTCGGGATCCAGCTGAACCTTCCGACCTCGTCGACTGCTCAGGGCATCCAGTTCGAATCGCCGTTGTCGATCCAGGTGGTTCCGAACGGCCAGCGCAACGGCATCACCGACCCGATCATCGCTGGCAACGGCCAGAGCGTCGGGCCTGTACCTGTGGGTATCGAGCCGAACTACTTCCCGATCGCCAACGGCCTGGAGAACGGGTTCGCCAATACCTCGCCTCCGTACAACGCCCTGGCCCCACTCGAGGCCGGGTCTAACGGTTCCCAGCTCCAGCAAGCGCTCTGCCAGTCCGACACGCCGATCACCGTGGCCGACATCACCGTCGCTTCGTTCACTGCCGGCGGGTTCTTCAACGTGTCACTGGGCGGGGCCAACGCTTCCAGCGGCGATCTTCCGGTCAACCCGTATCAGCTGGGTCTGGGTGGGTTCGGCGACCTGAGCGTGCCCGGATCCAGCCAGTTCGTCGCGGGCTCGGCGGGAACGCCGGCCGTCGCAGGCAGCTCCGATACCGGGTCCGCGCTCACCGGGGTCGCTTCCAGCCCGGCGATCGGCAACCCTTCTTCAGCGGGGTCGCCGGCACGTCCCGGGTCGGGCACGGTCGTACCGGCCGCAACCGTCGCGACTGAAGTCTCCGGGCCACTTCTGGCCGTAGGCCTCGGAATCCTCGGGCTACTAGCCCTTCTCGCTGAAGCCGACCGGCGGATGATCCGCGGCGGCGTCAACACCGCCACATTTGAGGAGTAGTTCTAAATGCCAGCATCGCCCAACGGCACCTCGCCGGGTGTCGCTACCCGGTTGTTGCGTGGTTACGGCCCCGTGGCCGCGATCGTCGCCCTGCTCGTCATCGTGGCCCTGGCCGTCCCGTCCAAGGTGCCCAGCAAGGCCAGCAAGGTAAGCAGCTCGAACGGCCCGCTGGGACAGTCGATCCAGGGGGCAAACGGTCCTTCGGTGACGACACCCGGTGCGTCGGGAAGCCAATCGAACTCCGGCGCTCCCGCTTCGGGAGGGTCGGGCGGGTCGGCGGGGCAGGCCGGTGCCGCCGGCAGCACCGTCAACACGCCTGGCAAGGTTCTGCCATGTAACGGCCGTACCGAGCAGGTACCGGGGGACCCGTACTCACCGCCGTGCGAGACGTTCTCGGGTAGTAACGGGGGAGCGACGGCGCCGGGAGTGACGCCCACTGCGATCAACGTCTCGATCCGGCTGACGACCGACCAGAGCTTCCAGAACACCCTGGCCCAACTGGCCGGAGCGCAGCTGCGTGACACCAACGCCGACAACCAGCGCTCACTTCAAGCGCTGATCGACTACTTCAACGCCCGGTTCCAGTTCTACGGCCGCAAGATCGTTCCCCACTTCTTCACCGGTCAGGGCTCGCTCTCCAACGAGCTGCAGGGATACGGCCAGGCGGGGGCACTTGCGGATGCCACGACCGCGAAGAGCCTGGGCGTCTTCGCAGACCTGACCGCGGAGTCCGAACCGTACGCCACCTCCCTTTGGAACAAAGGGGTGATGGGCTTCGGCGATCCCTACATGCCGAACTTCTGGCACCAACAGCACGCGCCCTACGACTGGTCGGTGGCGACCTACGGAACCAAGGTGGCGACTGCGGCAGCGAACTATGCAGTATCCCGGCTGTGCCCGAACGGGACGCCGGCCGTGTACGCGGGCGGCAGCCTCAAGAACGCAGGGAGGAAGTTCGCCGGCATCGCTCCCGAGAACGAGCTGTACAAGGTGTCGGCCTCGGTGTTCAGCCAGATCATGGGACAGCACAACTGCAACCCTGGCCAGTTCTACTACCAGCTCGATCTAGGAACCGAGTCTCAGCAGGCCGCCAACCTGGTCGCCCAGCTGAAAGCGGGCGGGTACACCACGATCATCTGCGGTTGCGATCCGATCTTCCCGGTATACCTCTCCGGTCAGGCCGCACAGCAGGGCTACTTCCCCGAGTTCATCGACATCGGAACCGCTCTGACCGACCAGGATTACGTCGGGCAGCTGTACAACTCGTCGTTCATGTCTCACGCGTTGGGCATCAGCCCGAACGCACCGACCCTGCCTTATACCCAGACCATCGGATACGCGGCCTACAAGACCCAGCGTCCCGACGAGCCTTCGTTCTTCGTGAACCTGATCTACCTGCAGCTTGACATGCTCGCCATCGGGGTGCAGATGGCAGGACCGAACCTGACTCCGCAGTCCTTCCAGCAAGGGATGTTCAACTTCCCGCCCAAGGTCGGCCCTGCAGGTCTGTGGGGGTGGAACTCAGGCCAGTACACGACGCCCAACGACGTGCGCGAGATTTGCTGGAATAACGGAACAATCTCGCCATACAACGGCAAGTCGGGCGCGTTCCTCGGGACGTCGAACCAGAGATGGCCGATCGATCAGATCCCCGCCGGCAAGCCTGGCTGTACTCCTCCGTCATGAGCGCTGCAGCCATTTCCCTCCGGCGGTGGGAGGGACTCTCAGCGAGGGCTCGCGTAGCGCTCGGAATTGGCGCGGTGATCGTCGGCTACTTCATCGCCCTTGCGATCACCGGTCCGCACGGGTGGGTCCACACACACGCGCCGATAGGTTTCATCCTCGTCGGCGTGGTGTACGGCTCGGTAAACGCTCTCGGGGCGATGGGGCTGATCCTCGTCTACCGGGCCAACCGGTTCATCAACTTCGCCCACGGGGCGATGGGCAGCCTCATCGGCGTTCTGGCCATCGGCCTGGTGAAGGTGCACGGCCTCAACTACTGGATTGCCTTACCGTTGGCGGTCATCGCGGGTGGGATGCTCGGAGCCCTGATCGAGGTCTCCACCATCCGGAAGTTCGCCAACCATCCGAGGCTGATCCTCCTGGTCGCCAGCGTCGGGCTCGCTCAAGGCCTAGGCGGTCTCGAGTTGATCGGTTCCAAACAGGAGGGGTTCACTTCGTTCACAGGGGCCTTCGCGCCGCCGTTCAACATTTCTGTCCGGATCGACGTCTACACCTTCCACAGCGCCGAGATCCTCGCGGTGGCCGCGGTGCCAGCCGTGCTGGCGTTCCTGGCCTGGTTCCTGCTCAAGACCAATGCCGGGATCGCAGTCCGCGCGGCCGCCGAGAATACCGATCGCGCCCAGCTGCTGGGGGTGCCGGTGCGGCGCCTTTGGACGATCGTCTGGATGATCGCCGGTGCTCTGGCGGTACTGACCTACATGCTCTCCACGCCCTTCGAAGGTGTGAAGCCCGGGGTGGCCTCCAACGGTCCGACCGTCCTGGTGCCGATGCTCGCAGTCGCAATCGTGGCGCGGATGGAGTCGCTGCCCACCGCTTTCGGTGCGGGCATCGCGCTCGGGATCATGGAGGCGCTGGTCCGTTGGAACACCACCGGCAATCCCGCACTGATCTGGCCGATCTACATGGGCGTCATCATCGTCGCTCTGCTTTCTCAGTCCGGCAAGCTGTCCAGAGCCCAGGAGTCGGGCACCTCGTCGTGGTCCGCCATCAAGGTCCTCAAGCCCATCCCTGACGAGCTGCGGCGCCTGCCCGAGGTGGTCTGGAGCCGGCGCGTGCTCATCGCTGCTGTGATCGCGGCGTTCATCTTCGTCCCGTGGATGTGGGGGCCCAGCAACCAGCTGCTGGCCGGGTTCGCCATCGTGTGGGCAATGGTCGGCGTATCGCTCGTGATCCTCACCGGTTGGGCCGGCCAGATCAGCTTGGGCCAGTTCGGTCTCGCGGGTGTCGCCGGCGTGGTCGCCGGCAACATGGTCGCCCACTGGAACGCCGACTTCTTCTTCGTGATCGTCGCTGCCGGAGCAGTGGGTGCGGCGGTCGCACTGCTGGTTGGGTTGCCGGCGCTGCGAATAAAGGGCCTCTTCCTTGCGGTGACGACGTTGGCCGTCGCAGTGGCCCTCGATCAGTACTTCCTCAACCAGTCGACCTTCCCTTCCTTCATTCCCCTCAACGGCGTCCCGCGCCCGCTTCTGCTCCAGAGGTTCGACCTCAACGACAACTACGAGATGTACCTGGTATGTCTCGCGTTCTTGGGACTCGCGATCCTCGTGACGATGGGCATGCGCAAGGCGCGTGCCGGCAGGGTGCTGATAGGCACGAACGACAACGAGCGGGCCGCCGCCTCTGCTTCGGTACCGACGACCTCGGTCAAGTTGGCAGGATTCGCAACGGCCGGGATCATCGCGGGTGTGGCGGGTGCGCTCGACGTGTACCTGCTGGGTTCTTTGAACCCGGGGAGCTTTCCGCCTATCGACAGCATCACCGTCTTTGGCTACTCGGTGATCGGTGGACTGGGTTCGGTGACGGGAGTCCTGCTCGGGGTTCTCATCTTCAAGTATCTGGAGTCGATCACCGCGTTCGGTACCTACCACCTGGCGATCAGCGGGGCCGCGCTCCTGTGGGTTCTGCTCGTGGTCCCCGGCGGTTTCGGTCAGGTGGTCTATGACATAAGAGACCGCCTACTTCGGATCGTCGCCGACAGACGACGCATGATCGTCCCCAGCCTCATCGCTGACAAACGG
>CAZCCS010000203.1:0-6003 GCA_964497005.1 uncultured Acidimicrobiaceae bacterium
CTGTCGGCTTGCTGCGTGACCCGAACCAACTCGGCGGCTGCGCGCCCTTATTGCCGGTCAGATGGCGCCCACGTCCCGGGCGCAGCGGACCATGGCCTCCAAGCTGCGCTGAATATCCTCGTCGGAAGTTGCCCATCCGGAGACGCTGATCCGCATGGCCCCCCGGCCGTTCCACAGGGTCGGTCCGCACCAGCACGTCCCGTCGTCCTGGATGGCCGCTATCCACCGTGAGGTCAGCTCGTCGGATCGGGCCCGCACCAGCGCCTGGTTCAAGACCACTTCGTTGACGACTTCGAGCCCCGCCTGCCGCAGGCCGTCAGCGATGGTCGATGCGTGCCTGCAGCACCGATCGATCAGTTCGGCCACACCGGAACGCCCGAGCGTCCGAAGCACGGCCCAGATCTCTATCTGACGGGCCCGTTGCGACGACTGAGGGGTGTGGTGCATCGCCTCGTATCCGCCTTGAGGCGGTAGGTAGTCGGCGACCGAAGCGAACGTGCGGCGAAGATCCCCGCCGTTGCGGACGAACGCGATCCCGGAGTCGTAGGTGACGTTCAACCACTTGTGTGCGTCGGTCGCCCATGAGTCAACGTCGACCAAACCGCCACACAGCTGATCAGACAATCGCGGTGACGCCAAGGCCCAAAGCCCGAAGGCACCGTCGACGTGGACCCAGCCGCCGCGGTCGCGTGCCCAGGCCACCACTTCGGAAAAAGGATCGAACGCCCCGGTGTTCACCTCCCCGGCCTGTACGCACACGATCGCCGGACCATCGACATCCGGTAGCAGGTCGGCGCGCATCCGCCCGCGGTCGTCCACTGGTATTCGGATCACCCGGTTACGACCCAACCCGACCAGACCCAGCGACTTCACGAGGGTCGAGTGCGCGAGCTCTCCCACGACCACCGGGATCGCCGGCGCGCCGAACAAGCCGTCAGCTTGGACATCCCAACCAGCGTCCGAGAGAAGGCGGTCTCGGGCAACCGCCAAACAGGAAGCGTTCGCCTCGGTCGCGCCGGTCACGAATGCCGCTTCCGGGCCCGACGGCAGTCCCAGGACGTCGACCAGCCACCGGCGAGCCACGGCGGACAATCGGTCCGCCGTGGGCGACATGACCGGCAACGCGCTGTTTTGGTCCCAGGCCGAGGAGATCCACGACGCGGCGACTGCAACCGGGAACCCGCCCCCGATCACGAACCCGTAGTAGCGGCTTCCCGCCGACGCGACTGTCGCCGGCGATCCGACCTGGTCAAGAAGGGCGATCGTCTCCGATGGATCACCCGGCCCGGCGGGCAGCTCCTCGTCGAACCCTGACAGACCCTCCAACGCCTCCGGCCGCGGCCCTACCGGACGGTCATCGACCCCTTGCAAGTACCGGGCCGCTCGATCCGAAGCGTCGGCTAGGAGGCGTTCGACCTCCGGGGTCCAGACGGTCAAGGCTTGAACGCGTATGCGACCGGCAGGTGCTTCACTCCGGATACGAACGCGGATTCGGACCACTGGGCCGGCCCGGCGGCCTCAATGTGGTCGAGCTGGGTTGCGAGCTTCGACAGCATCGTGCGGATCTCCCTGCGAGCAAACTGGCTCCCCAGACAGAAGTGAGCTCCGACCCCGAAGGACAACAGCTTGTCGGCGTTCGCCCGCCGCACATCGAAGACGTCGGGACCCTCGAAGACGGACTCGTCTCTGTTCGCACTCGGGTACGACAGCAGCACCCGCCCGCCGGCGGGGATGTCGATGCCGCCCACGATCGAGTCCTCAGTCGCGTACCGCAGGAAATGACGGACCGGGGACGTCCACCGGATGCATTCCTCTGCAGCGTTTCCTGCGAGGGACGGATCGTCAGCCAGCAGCTTGAGCTGCGACACGTCCCGCAGGATGGCTTCCATTCCGCCGGAGAGAGCGAACGAGGTGGTGTCGTGCCCCGCCGTCGCCACGATGATGTAGTACCAGAGCCGGTGCGCGTCATCCATCTCGTGGTCGCCGGGCCGGCCGGTGGCGATGACAGTCGCAAGGTCGTCGGTAGGATGCTTCCTCCGCTCCTCTGTCAGCTCATTGAAGTAACTGATGAACTTCATGACCGACTCGATCAGCCGGGCTTCGGGATCGGCGGCGTCGCCCAGGAACTCGGGGTCAGCTGCGCCGAACAGGCCTTGTGTCAGCTCCATCATCAACGGTTCGTCCTCTTCGGGTACGCCGTAGATATCCATGATCACCCGCAACGTGTAGGGCTGCGCTATGTCACTGGCGAAATCGCATTCAGCGCCCAGCGAGCGCATCTTCTCCACGAAGTGGTCTGCGATCGCTTCGATTCGAGGCTGGCGCTGCTTGACCGACGCCGGCTTGAACCAATCGTTGGTGACCTGACGGTGATCGCGATGGTCCTGGCCGTCGAGATGAATGAGCGTCTTGGGTTCGGGGATCCCCTGCGCCAGCATCCGGTGCCAGTCCTCATCGGGACCGAGCACCGACCTCGTGGTGTTGAGCCAGCGCTCGTTGTCCCTCGACACTGCGAAGACATCGGCGTACCGGGTCAGCACCCAGAACGGGGTGAATCCCTCGAAGTCCACCCGCAGGACCGGCTCGTTCTGTCGCACCTCGGCGACCCGGCTGTGCCAGCGGTCCATGTCGGCGAACTCGCCGGGGAACGTGAACAGTTCCCCCAAGTTGTCTGCCATGCGCCGAAAGTAGCGTCAGCCTGAAGACAATGCGAACAAAGACGACCCGGTGACCGCGGCTTGCACCCTGCTCACGGGACCGTCCCCCGCGACGTATGCGTCCAGGAAGGCTTCGGTTGCAGCCTCTATACCCGGCAGCCACGCGCTGCCTGCTTGTAGCGGCGGAAGGTGACCGCCGCCCTTGATCACCAGAAGGAACTTCGGCGACGCGCCGTCCTGGTACACGGTTGCACCGTAGGACGGCGGGTTGATGGTGTCCGCGTCGCCTTGGGTGACCAGCATCGGTGGGTTCGCGGTGTGGCTGACGCCAGGCAACTCCTGCACCGACATCGCCACCAGGGCACGGTACGGCGGCTGACCTGCCGGGGCAGGAACGACACTTTCCGCGAGGGCGGTCTCTGCACCGTCGCTGTGGCCGGCCAGACCCACCCTCGAAGGGTCGATTCGCGAGGCGACCGGCGAGCCGGCGGCGACAAGGGAGTCGGTGACGTAGCGGAGATCGGCGGGCTGATTGTTGATGTCGTTTTCGTCGAGGTTGGCGCCGGCAATGTCTTGGTCTGTCAGCGGGAATTCGGGCGCCGCCACGACGTAACCATGAGCCGCCCACGTTTCGAGCATCGACTCGTACGGCGCAGGACTTACCTGGAACCCGTGGGCGAACACGATCAAAGGAAAGCGTCCCGAGACCAACGGGTACCAGACCAATGTCGTCAGCGCGCGCGAAGAGCTGATCGTCCGGCCGTGGCTGACAGTGGGCCGGCTCACATCGACCAGTTGCACGGTGGTCGAGCCCACCTGAAAGGGCGGCCCGGGCCTCACAGTGGTCGTCGGTGCGACCGTCGGCACCACAGCGGTCGGCGGGGGAGGCAAGCTCACTACCCCCGTGGGTTGGGTCGGTCCGGGAGAAGTCTGACCCCGAATCTGCGACCCGAGGCGAGAAGCTGACGCCCCACCGCAAGCCGCCGCACCAAATACCACGAGAGCACCTACCGCCGCCGCTGAGCGCACCCATTGACCGTATACGAGTCTGGGCCGCCGTACGCTGACGCCATGCCGGTGACCCGCATGAACCATGCCGTCCTTTACGTCCGCGACGTAGCCAGGACCGTTGCCTTCTACAAGGACGTGCTCGGCTTCCGCGTCAGGTTCGAAATGCCCGGGCAGGCCGCGTTCCTTCAGGCGCCGGCCAGCCAAAACGACCACGACCTCGGTCTCTTCCAGGTCGGACCCGATGCCCGTCCTTCGCAGGCGGGGCGGGGCACGGTGGGCTTGTACCACGTCGCGTGGGAGGTCGACACTCTCGACGAGCTCGAGCGCATCGCCGGCAAGCTCCGGGACGCCGGCGCGCTCGTTGGCGCTTCGGACCATGGGACCACCAAGGCCCTTTACGCCCATGACCCCGACGGGCTCGAGTTCGAGGTTTGCTGGCTCGTGCCGGCCGACCGTCTTCCGGTTGAGATCGATGCCATCACCAAGCCTCTGGACCTTGAAGCAGAGAAGGCCCGCTATGGAGGTTCGACCAGAGGCGGAGTCGGCGTGTCTTTTCCCGCCTTGGTCTGATCAACCCGACCCGGCCATACTGAGCCAGCCATGGCCGAACCGAAGCTGACCCCTACGTGCGCGCCCATGGTCGGCACCGTTTCAGCTGTCCTGGTTTCCCCGGGCGAGCAGGTCGCCGAGGGCCGGCCGGTCGTCGTCCTCGAGTCGATGAAGATGGAGCACGAGGTGCTCGCCGTTTCGAGCGGCACCGTCCGCGAGGTCACGGTGGGCCCCGGAGAGACGGTGGCGACGGGGGACCGCCTGGTCATCATCGAGGACGGCGAAGTAGACGATTCCGCCGAAGGAGTGGGAGGCAAGGCAGACCCGGCTGCCATCCGAGAAGATCTGCGGGAGGTCCTCGACCGACAGGCGATGACCCGCGACAACGCCCGGCCCGATGTCGTTGCCAAGCGCCACTCGTACGGTCGCCGCACCGCCCGCGAGAACCTCGACGACCTTTGCGATCCCGGCACGTTCGTGGAGTACGGCGGCCTGGCAGTCGCGGCGCAGCGCTCCCGCCGCACCGGGGACGACCTGATGATGAACACCGTCGGGGACGGCTTCCTCGGCGGCATCGCCCAGGTCAACGGCGAGCTGTTCGCAAGCTCCCGTTGCGCGGTCATGTCCTACGACTACATGGTCCTCGCCGGGACGCAAGGTTTTCAGGGGCATCGCAAGAAGGACCGGCTGTTCGAGCTTGCCGAGCGGTTCCGGCTCCCTGTCGTCCTCTTCGCCGAGGGTGGAGGAGGGCGACCTGGTGACACTGATGCGCCCGGGGTGTCCGGTCTGGATGTGATGGCGTTCGCGTTGTTCGGCCGGCTGAGTGGTTTGGTGCCGCTCGTTGGCATCGTTTCGGGCCGCTGCTTCGCCGGAAACGCTGCGTTGCTTGGTTGCTGCGACGTGATCATCGCGACCAGGGACGCGAGCATCGGCATGGCCGGCCCGGCGATGATCGAAGGCGGCGGCCTCGGAGTGTTCGAACCAGACGAGGTCGGCCCGGTGAGCGTGCAGTATCCCAATGGCGTCATCGACGTTCTCGTCCACGACGACGCCGAAGCTGTGACGGCGGCGAAGCGCTACCTCTCCTACTTCCAGGGTCGGACCGAGAACTGGCACTGCGACGACCAGCGCGAGCTTCGATCCGCCGTTCCGGAGGACCGCTTGCGTGTATACGACGTCCGGAAGATCGTCACCAGTCTCGCTGACACGGGCTCGGTGCTCGAGCTGAGGGGAGGCTGGGCGCCCGGAATCATCACTTCGCTTGCCAGGCTCGAGGGCCGGCCCGTCGGGGTGATCGCCAACAACCCCGCCCACCTCGGAGGGGCGATCGATTCGGACGGGGCGGACAAGGCGGCCCGGTTCATGCAGATGTGCGATGCGCACGAGTTGCCGATCGTTTTCCTGTGCGACACGCCGGGGTTCATGGTCGGCCCTGAGGCCGAGAAGACGGCTCAGGTCCGGCACTTCGCTCGCATGTTCGTGGTCGGCGCAAGCCTGACCGTTCCATTCGCCACCGTGGTGCTGCGCAAGGGCTACGGGCTCGGGGCGCAGGCGATGGCCGGCGGAAGCTTCCACGCGCCGGCGCTGACAGTCGCCTGGCCGACCGGCGAGATCGGCGGGATGGGATTGGAGGGCGCGGTGCGGCTGGGGTTTCGCAAGGAGCTCGAGGCGGAGGAGGACCCAGAGCAGCGTCAGGCACTCTTCGAGCGGCTGGTCGCCTCGGCTTACCGGAACGGCAAGGCGCTCAACGCGGCGACCCATTTCGAGATCGACGACGTCATCGACC
>CAZCCS010000204.1:0-5959 GCA_964497005.1 uncultured Acidimicrobiaceae bacterium
AACGTGGATGCCGCCCCCAGAGCAGGTTCCGTATGCAGTAGGCGAGGTGTTCGGTCCGTTGGACCATCCGGCTGCGCCGACGCCGTCGTACTGAATCGTTGCTGTAGGGGTCGTTCCGGCATAGGGGAAGTCCATGAACGCGTCGGGACCGAAGGTCGCGGCGCTGGCGGCGGTCTGGGTGGCGACGGCCACGCCTACGAGCGCGCCAGAGCTGAGGCCGGCGGCGACCAGGATTCGTCCCAGAGTCGACAGCAGACCGACCCTCCGACCTGCGGAGTGGCGGTATCGATTGTTGCGACGCTGCGAGTGGATGGCCATTGAATGAGCCCCTTCTGAGCCGAACGGATTGGGGGAACTGCCCGTGCGGAACCTAAGGGATCCAAGTGATGGAAATCACTCCAGTATCACAACATGCGCCCAAATACGCTAAGCGGTCGCTCGACCACAGAGCGCGTCCGGTTTCACTTCGCGTGGCAACTGCGCGACCGCGATGGGTGTTCGATACACGGGCGGCGCGCAGTTCTTTCCGATTCTTCCGCGGCGTAGAGAAAACCCCGCTTTCGACGCCGGTCGGACCCTTTGTGCCCGATTTGCGCGAACACGGGCGCGCCTGAAACCCGCCGTTTCACAACGCCGGTGCGAAATCCAAAGGCGCCGGGCGGCGCCGACGACGCCTACTTAGCTCTTGGCCGAAGCCCAGGTATCGCCCCAGGCGACGTTGATCGTCAGCGGGACGAGAAGCTCCGCAGCTCCGCTCATCGCTTCGGAGACCGCGTCCGCCGCCGCCCCCTCCTCCTCGGGTGGGACCTCGAGGATCACCTCGTCGTGCACCTGGAGCACAAGTCTCGACCTCAAGTTGCCAACCCTCAACCTCTCGTCGAGCCTTACTAGTGCGACCTTGAAGATGTCCGCTGCCAGACCCTGGATGCCGGCGTTCATGGCCTGGCGCTCCCCCGCGGCGCGGACCTGGTAGCGGTTCGACTGGAGCTCTGGGATGATCCGCCGGCGCCCGAACAGCGTCTCGGTGTAGCCCCTGGACCGGGCCTCCGCGACCACCCGGTCCATGTACGCCCGCACCTCGGGGAACCCCTCCCAGTACGCCTTGAGTATCGCCGCGGCCTCGTCGACCGGGATGGCCAACCTCGACGCGAGACCGTACGCCTCCATCCCGTAGGCCAAGCCGTAGGAGACCATCTTCGCCTTCGACCGCATCGCGATCGTCACGTCCGCAGGCCCCACCCCGTAGATGCGGGTCGCCGTCAGATTGTGGATGTCCGTCCCGGTGCGGAACGCCTCGATCAACGACGGCTCCTCCGCCAGGTGGGCGATCACCCGCAGCTCGATCTGGTTGTAGTCCGCCACCAGAAAACGGCACCCCTCCGCCGGCAAAAAGCACTCCCTGAACCTGCGGCCCTCTTCGCTGCGGATCGGGATGTTGTGCAGGTTCGGCTGGTCCGAGCTGAGCCGGCCCGTCCGGGCGACCGTCTGGTTGAACGTCGCGTGGATCCTGCCGTCCGGCGCCACCTCCGCCAGAAGCGACTCCCCATAAGTTGAACGGAGCTTCTCGACCTCGCGGTAGCGCAGCAGGGCGTCGACGATCGGGTGCTCCCCGCGCAGCTTCTCGAGTGTCTGGGCGTCGGTCGAGTAGCCGGTCTTGGTCTTCTTCTGAGGGGTGAGCCCCAGCTTGTTGAACAGGATCTCCCGCAGCTGCTGAGTCGAGTTGACCACGAACTGCACGCCGGCGAGGTCCTGGATCTCCGCCTCCAGCCTCTTCGCCTCCGACGCCAGCTCGCCTGAGAGCTCCCTAAGACGTTGGACGTCGACCCTGACCCCGGTCTCCTCCATCTTCGCCAGCACCCGGACCAGCGGGCGCTCCACCTCGTCGTAGAGCAGGGACATTCCGCGGGCCGACAGCGCCCCGCTCAACGGCTCGATCAGCCGCGCCACCGCCGCGGCACGGCGCGCCGCCTCCTCGCCGGCGTCCACGCCGGCACCGCTCAGATCGAGTTGACCGGGGGGTGGACCGCCGGCGGAGCCGACCAGCTCCAAGCCTGCGTACCGGACGGCGAGGTCCTCGAGCAGGTACTGGTCGCCTGCGGGGTCGACCAGGTATGCCGCGATGGCGGTGTCGAGCTCGAGGCTCGAAAACTCCACCCCCACCACCGAAAGCCCCCTCATCAACGACTTGGCGTCGTGCGCCGACACCCGCACCCCACCTTCACCGAGAAGCCTCCCGAGCGCTTCAAGGACCTCGACGGCCTCCAGCGCGCCCGCACCGATCCATGTGACCGGAACGGCACCGTCCGGCTCGGGCAGAGGTAGTGCCACAGCCGCCAGACCGATCAGCGGTGACCGGCCCTCCCGCCCCCGCCATGCCGCCGCGACCGCCAGGTCGGTCCGGTCGGCCAACCAGCCCGAAATGGCCAACACCGCAGCGCCAGGATCGTCCAGCGAAGTCATCTCGACCTCGACCGGTTTCCCTGACGTCCCCGACGACCCGTCCGCGCCGGCGCTGCCGGTCCCGCCCCCCGTGGCTTCGATGAAGCGGTCCCACAGCGACCGGAACTCCAGAAAGTCGAACAGCCGCCGCAGTTCGTCGAGGTCCCATCCGCCTACCGCGGCCTCGCCTTCGTCGAACGACACGTCGACATCGCGTGCGAGCGGGGTCACCGCCGCGTTGGCCCTTACCACCGGCTCGGCGTCGGCCAGGCTCTGGCGCAGCTTCGGAGAAAGCTCGTCCAGATGGGAGTAGATCCCGTCCAGATCGCCGTAGGTGTTGATCAGCTTCGCGGCGGTCTTCTCCCCCACCCCGGGGACGCCCGGCAGGTTGTCCGAGGGATCGCCGCGCAGGGCGGCGTACTGCGGATAGTCGGCCGGTGTGACCCCGGTCCTCTCGGCGATGCCCTGCTCGTCGTACAGGACGTAGTCGGAGACGCCTCGGCGGTTGTACAGGACCCTCACCAAGGGATCCTCGACGAGTTGGTAGGTGTCGCGATCGCCGGTGACGATGATCACCTCATCGCCCCTCGCCGCCGCCTGGGTGGCCAGCGTGGCGATGACGTCGTCGGCCTCGTAGCCCGCCACCTCGACCGTCGGTATGCGCAGGGTGTCGACCACCTGGCGCACCAACCCCATCTGCTGGCGGAGTATGTCGGGAGTCTCCGCACGCCCCTCCTTGTAGCCGGTGACCATCGCGTGGCGGAAGGTCGGCTCAGGCCGGTCGAACGTCGCTACCAATTGGTCCGGACGATGGTCCTTCAACAGGTTGATGAGCATCGAGGTGAACCCGTAGACCGCGTTGGTCACCTGCCCCGACGCGGTCGCCAAATCGCTGGGTAGAGCGAAGAAAGCCCTGTAGGTCAGCGAGTTCCCATCGATCAGCATCAGCCGTGCCATCGGTTCCACCCTACGCCGGGCTCGAGACGGTGTCGGCGGTAGGCTCAGCCTCATGCCGGAAGGCTTCCACCCCCCGCTCGAGGAGTACCTGGAAGCGATCCACGAACTCGGCGAGGAAGGGATCGTGGTCATCCAGGCGCGCCTGGCGGAAAGGCTCGGCCACTCGGCACCAGCGGTGTCGGAGATGATTCGGCGTCTCCGCGATGAGGGTTATATAGAGGTAAAAGGGCGATCGCTTCTGCTGACCGGCCGCGGTCGCTCCCTGGCCGAAAGTGTGGTCCGAAAGCATCGCCTCGCCGAGAGGCTCCTCACCGACATCATCGGCCTTCCCTGGGAGAAGGCACATCTCGAAGCGGGGCGTTGGGAGCATGTCATCTCCGACGAGGTCGAGGCTCGACTCGTCGAAGTCCTCGGGCACCCAACGACATGCCCCCACGGAAACCCGATCCCCGGAGCCGGACGGGCGCGGACCGATCTGAAGGTCCTTGCCGACAGCCGCCAGGGCGACCATGTCCGGCTGGAGCGCGTTACCGAGCAGGTGGAGATCGACCTCGTCTCCCTTTCGTATTTGTCCTCTCATGGATTCGTGCCGGGGAAGGAGGCCACCGTCGCCTCGCTGGCACCGGACGGCACCATGATCCTCGACCTTGGGGCCCGCACCATCGCGCTCGGCCCGAGCTTGGCTCAGCAACTCTTCGTGACCGCGGCATAGCGCGATGCCTCGTGTAGGGAACATGTATGGGCCTGACGCGACCTTCCTCGGGATCCCCGCGGCAGACCTCGACGTACCGGAGTCCTATGCCGGCGCCGGTGCAGTTGTCATCGGGGCGCCTTACGACGGAGGCACATCACACCGGCCGGGCGCAAGGTTCGGACCTCAGGCGATCCGGTTCACCGACTACCTGCCTCACGACGGCCGCCGTCCTCACCTGGCGCTGGGGGTTGAACCGCTCACCGAGCTAGGAGTCGTGGACGCCGGCGACGTCGAGATGCCACCCGGCGACATCGAGCAGTCGATGGCCCGCCTCGAATCGGCCGTTCTCAAGATCGCTTCGTCAGGCGCGTTGCCGATCGTGTTGGGAGGCGACCACACCATCGCGTGGCCGGACGTGACCGGCGTGGCACGGCACGTCGGTTGGGGCCGGGTGTCAGTGATCCACTTCGACGCGCACGCGGATACCGGGGACACCCAGTTCGGGTCGTTGATCGGTCACGGCACGCCGATGCGCAGGCTGATCGAATCCGGGGCAGCCCGCGGAGATCGGTTCCTGCAGATCGGCCTAAGGGGTTATTGGCCGGGGGCCGAGACGCTTGCCTGGATGGCCGAGCAGGGCATGCGCAGCTTCGAGATGACCGAGGTTGTCGAGCGCGGACTTGATGTGTGCCTCACTGAAGCGATGACGATCGCGAAAGACGATTGCGACGGCGTCTTCCTTTCGGTCGACGTCGACGTCGTCGATCCAGGGGCCGCACCGGGCACAGGAACACCGGAGCCGGGCGGACTGTCGACCCGCCAGCTCCTCGATGCTGTCCGCAGGATCGCCATGGAAGTTCCGCTTGTGGGAATGGACGTGGTGGAGGTCGCTCCCCCATACGACAACGCGGACATCACCGCCTTCTTGGCCAACAGGGTCGTGCTGGAAGTCCTGTCCGGTGTGGCGTGGAAACGGCGGGACACGGGTGCAGCCGAAGCGCGTCCCCAGCCCGGCTGGCCGCTACTGGATCCCAGAAGAGAGCGACCCTCGAACAGTCAGCCCTAGAGCGGTCAGCCCTGTCGCGCCGGCTCGGCTGCTTCGATCCGGATGCGTTGGTAGTCGACTTTGCCAGCAGGGCTACGCCCGATCGAGTCGACGAACACCACTTTCCGGGGGACCTTGTAACCGGCTAGTTCCGACCGCACCGCAGACTCGACCTCTTCGTCGGTCAATGACGACCCTGCGGCCATCTCGACGACGGCGCATACCGCCTCGCCGAACCGTTGATCCGGAACCCCGACGACCACAGCGTCGGACACGCCCGGAAGCCGTTTGACTACCTCCTCCACCTCTTCGGGGTACACCTTCTCCCCGCCGGTGTTGATCACCACCGATCCGCGTCCGAGAAGCTTGATCGCACCGTCCTTCTCGACCGTCGCGCAGTCTCCTGGCAGGACGTAGCGAACTCCGTCGATCACCCTCCACGTGCGCGAGGACTTCTCGGGGTCCTTGTAGTAACCGACCGGCAGAAACCCAGGCAGCGCAATAACCCCGACCTCCCCCGATCCCGGTTCTACGTCGCGATCATCTGGCGTGAGCACCCGGGCGCCCTGGCCGAGCGCGAACTGCGCCGTCCCCGCCGCGTTGCCGCCCGCCGACACGCTCGCGCCCAATCCGACGCCTTCGGAAGAACCGAGACTGTCGAAGAGGATGGCGTGGGGGATGTGGCGAAGCAAGCCGTCCTTTACTTCCTGGCTCCACATCACACCGGACGAGTTGATCAGCATCAGGTTGGACAAGTCGTACTTCCCGGGGTTCGCGTCGAGCTCGGCGAGCATCGGCCGAGCGAACGCATCGCCGACTATCGC
>CAZCCS010000205.1:0-281 GCA_964497005.1 uncultured Acidimicrobiaceae bacterium
CCATACCGGATCCCATTGGCGGTGTGCCAGAGTCGGCTGGCCATGAAGATGTGGCGCACCGGTGGTGATAATGCCTCGATGGCCGAGCTGGGCGCATCGCTCGATCTCCTTGACCGACTCCTCCACGTTCCAGTAGGGAATGCAAGCCAACGCGACGAAACGTGATGGGTCGGCCGAGCACCAGTCCAAGAGCCAGTCGTTGTATGCCCGGACGATTTCGAAGGAGAGTTCGGGGACTTGTTCGGGAACAAGCTGCATTCCCAGGCCCAGGTTCGGATAGA
>CAZCCS010000205.1:291-1305 GCA_964497005.1 uncultured Acidimicrobiaceae bacterium
TCCCGAGCTCATCCATTCCGAGAATCCGGCTCCGGGCGTCATAGCAGGGCGGGTGGACCTCGGACATGACCCTCGGGCCATCCGGGAAGGGCTTCGGCCAACCGGCCATGGCGTGCGCCCACGCCCGCATCACCGGCGTGTCGCCGATATGCCAGGCCTCGCACTCCAAGGTCTCGTTCCAGCCGATGTGCGGTATCAGGTCGCCCCACTTGGTGGCCGAGAGTCGGTCGACCCAGATATCGGGCGTCTCGATGACATGCGTGTCGGTGTCGATGATGGGTGTCACGTCCTACCCGCCCCTCGTTTCGTAGGACCTCGGTCGGATGGAGGTATCCGAGCGGAGCTCTTGGCGGACCGCAGCTTCCCAGTACCCCGGGTACCCGTACTCATCGGCTCCGTTACCGGTGGCTGCGGCGATTTCAGGTCGCAATGGCTGCCCGGGCACAGTCCCGCCCTCCACGGCAAGCGCCTGTCGGCAACGCCACTCGAAGGTCGAGCACAGCCTGAACACCTCTGCGACGCTGGCGCCAACGATGAATACCCCATGCCCTCCCAGCAGGCTGATCTTGGCATCTCCGATGTCGGCTACCGCAGCAGCCGCGGTGTCGAAGTCGTTGACTCCGCCTTCGTACTGCCTTACTACCGCCACCCGAGCGCCAGTCAGGGCACCGGACTGATCGAAGATGGGCGGCTGTTCCCCTCGATCCGCCCAGGTCGTGCTCCACCGTGGATGATTGTGAACAGCCACGTTCACATCATTCCGGGCCCGATGTAACGCAAGGTGCAATGGGATCCCGGGGGGAGGAGGCCATCGGCCCTCCACCAGACTTCCGTTCAAATCGATCCGGATGACGTCGTCCGGTGTGAATTCATCCCAGAGCAGGTACCACGGATTGCACCACAGTGTGTCGTCCGGGGCTCGCAAGGTCACGTGACCGGCGAGGTGGTCGTCGTAACCTCGCCGGTAGAGCGCTCGTGCGAGCACCACGATTTGCTCGGGAGGTGTCAGATCCG
>CAZCCS010000205.1:1315-1784 GCA_964497005.1 uncultured Acidimicrobiaceae bacterium
GGTTGTGCTCTGTGGGTGTCCAGGGGTCTGAACCCACGGTTACCTGATCGATTGTCACAATCGTCGCTCCTGCTCGTAATCAGGGAACGCAAACGGGGGGCAGTGGATGCCGATAAAGCGCTGCTGCGTTCAGGTGGGTCATCATTCGGATCTCCTCAACCGGAAGATCGCCGTAGTACTGCTGGATGACCGATTGGGTGTCGGGCCAAGTCGAGTCCCCGTGTGGGTAGTCCGATTCGAGGCAGATGTTCTCGATACCGATGCGGTACCGCGTGGACAAGGTAGACGGGTCATCGATGGTGCAGAACCAGAAGTTGCGCGCCAACACCTCGCTGGGCAGCAGTTGGTTATCGCCCCATCCCGCTCCATAACCCGAACGGTGGACGATGTTGTCGAGTCGATCCATCAACATTGCAACCCAACCGATGCCGCCCTCAGCCAGCGAGATCTGCAGACCCGGGAACTGCTG
>CAZCCS010000205.1:1794-5902 GCA_964497005.1 uncultured Acidimicrobiaceae bacterium
GCGGGCGCGCAAGCACGCGTACTTTGCAAGCCAGAAAGCGCGCGGGGTAGGCGGACCAGAGCCACTCTGCACACGCCGTGAGTGACAACTGGCCAAAGAGGGTGGAGCCCAAGGTGAGCTTTGGCGCGTCATCTGGCATCACAGCCGCACCCGACGAGCCGACGTGCAGGTTGATGACGGTGCCGGTTTCGACGCAAGCTTCCACGATCGGATCCCAATATCCGGAGAAAATGGATGGAAGGCCGAGGCAGTGGGGTCGCTCCGGCAGCGTTACAGCGGTAAAGCCTCGATTTGCATTTCGACGGATCTCCTCGGCTCCAATTTCCGGATCTGCGAGCCAGCAGATGCCGCTAGGCACGATCCGTTCCGGATAGGGGCTGTACCACTCCTCAAAGAACCAGTCGTTCCATGCACGGGTGACGGCCAATCCCACCTCGGGATCCGATGCCCGTGAGAAGACCGATCCACAGAAGCCGGTAATTGCCGACGGAAAATTGACCGAGGCCCAAATGCCTCCGATGTCCATATCTTTGATCCGAGCATGGATGTCGTAGCAACCGGGACGGATCTCCGCGAACCGAGCCGGTTCGAGACTCCAATCTCGTTTGTCCCGACCAGCTACCGCGTTGAGACCAACCTGAGTGTGCACGCGGCCGTCGAACATCCAAGCCTCGTGACCGGTCTCTGCCACTATTACCCTCGGCGCCTGGTCCTGAAGTTTCGCCGGTAGGCGCCCATCGAACATCCCTGGTGGTTCCACCAAGTGGTCGTCTACGGAGATCAACGTATACAGGACCGTCCGCGGTTCGGGTTCCAGGAAAGCGCCCGAAAGGCTGAGATCTGTCATCGAAGGTCGCCGTTGTCTTCTTGCGGGCGCAGAATCCAGACGCTCCGCTCGACCGCTTCCCAGCCCTTTTTGATTTCCTGGGTCCACTCGGTTGGCGGAACACGAGTGTCCGCAGCGGTGGCATTGCTCAACTCATAAATGGTCAGGAAACGACGCGGACGATCGACGGACCGGTACCGATGAGCGGCTAGAAAGCCCTCGATGCCGAGTTTTTCCGGAATGTGATCTCTCTCGTACCACTCGTCGACCCGGTCCTCCCAGCCCTCGGACACGTCGAGGTTGACAACTAGGAGCGCCCTCGTTCTCTCGTCCATGGGACCCCCCTTTATTTGAACTCGGGCAGAACCTTCTCCCCGAGCAAGCGGATCGACTCCATCATCTTGTCGTGGGGGATGTTGTACGGATTCACGAGGCACATGAGCAATTCGCATCCCGCCGCCTCGTAGCGCTTGGCCACCTCTATGCAGCGCGAAGGGTCACCCGCCACGACAGCGCCCTTTCCGAGAAGATCGTCATAGCTCATGTTGTTGCCGACCTGGGAGGCACCCGCCTCAGCTTGAGTTTTCACGTAGGAGTAGGTGCCGAGATCCGAGCTGAGCTCTTGGAGCCAGTTGTTGAAGTTGGCGACGTATGAGCCGCTAGTGGCGCAATACCATTCGAACGCCTCGGACGCGACCTGTCGACTTTCCTCCAGTGTCGGCGCGCAGTGCACCATGGTGAAGACCCCGACGCTGTCGTTGATGAACTTCCCCACCGGCTTGGCGCGGGTGAGCCCGTCGCGGTAGGCGCTTATTCGGTCCACCAGCATCTCAGGCTCTACACCGACGGTGAAGGAGAGCAGCCCGAGGCCCTTTTCCCCCGTCGCTAGGTGCCCGTCGGGGCTCGAAGTAGCTTGCCAAAGCGGCGGATGGGGATCTTGAAAGGGCTTGGGCACGACGTTGCGCTTCGGCATCGAGAAATACTTGCCTTCGTGCTCGACCTCTTCCTCGGTCCAGGCACGAACGATGAATTCGAGCGCCTCGTCCTGCATGCCTCTCGTCTCGTGCGGATTGATGTTGAAGCCCTCGAGTTCGTTCCGAGTCGCCGACCGGCCCGTACCGAACTCGAAGCGTCCCTCACAGAGATGGTCGAGTGTCGCCGCAGCCTCTGCCACCCGGATCGGATGGTTGTACTGGAACGGAAGCAGCTTGACGCCGTGTCCGAGTCGGATGCGCTTAGTCTTGGCGGCCATATGGGCGAAGATGACTTCAGGCGCAGTTGAGATGCTCAACTCCGGGATGAAGTGGTGCTCGGTTAGCCAGAAGCTCTTGAATCCAACCTCGTCCGCGAGGACGGCAGCCTCGACGGCGCCCATGATCGCTCGGTGGGGGCTTTCTCGCGTCCAGGGCCGAGGCTGAGGAATTTCATAGAATATTGCGAATTCCATCCTTTTTCGCTTTCTCGGTTTGCCGGATATTCGAGATTAACCGGGCGAGTTATAGATATTGATCCGACTAGACGGTCGAACATTAGGGGACCGGTCCGTTAGCTGTCAAGGCACCTGCCGGCTCCCGTGGGCGCGGAACTATTTGACGGCAATCGGGTTAACGGGGGACCCGATTCCCGAGGTGACTTTCAACGGCTGCGCGACCAGAAGGAAATCCCAGTGACCATCGGCAGCACAATCAGCCGCAAGATCCTCCAAGACGAACATCTCGCCGAGGGGCATTCCCATATCGCGCAGCGCCACGAGATGGACAGGCGAGAGAACCCGTGGGTCCTCCCCGGGAAGCACCTCGACGTTCGGAGTGTCGCTCGCCACCGCCGCGAAGTCGCGCTCTCGTAACCAGCGAAGAGAATCAATACCAATTCCCGGACAGCGGAAGTTGTATGTCTCGCGGTCGCCGTCGACCAAGAAGACGTTGATGTGACCGGTCCGGAGCAGCAGGATGTCACCTGGCGCGAAGGTCACTCCCTGAACTCTGCTCACGCTCTCGAGATCGTGGGCGGTTATGAGTGTGCTCGGAGGCAACCTATCCACGCCGTGGTGCCTTGCGATGTCCAGCAAGACTCCCCGGGTGATGTATGGCCGCTCGGCCTGCTTGTCGATCCCATTCGCAGCCGCGCCGAAGACAGTCACGACCTCGGAGGCAAGCCGACCGTTGAAAAGGTGGTCGTCGTAGTGGACGTGAGCAAGCGAGTCCCACTGCGTCGCCGCTTGGAGCGGTAGAGACAGGACATCGTCTGAGTAATGGAAACCGGGCTCATCGCCCCATCCTTGACCGATCGCGACCATATAGTGCTGGGGGTTGAAGCGGCCGGGAATGGTGCCGGTCTGCGGGCCAGTGGCCCCAAGCGGAAGTCCAAGTGAGAAGGTTTTACCGGATCGGACGCATGCCATACCCCGTCTGATCGCGTCGTCGTTGATCAAGTTGAGCGTTCCGCATTCGTCTTCGGGACCCCACCTGCCCCAGTTGGACAGCTCTCTACCGAGTTGCCTGACCTCGTCGTATGCTGACATGTGTTCCCTCCCGGACATCCGACTCTCGAGCCGCGACGTCAACTCAGATAGCGGCCGCCGTTGATATCGATTGAGGCTCCGGCGCAGTACGTATTCTCTGGGCTACACAACCACCTGATCAATGCAGCAATCTCCTCGGGTCGCGACAGCCGGCCGAGGGGGATATCCGGCCTCGGTCGGGCGTCTCCTCCCGACTTCTCGCCCGCAACCATCGAAGTGTCGATCCCGCCTGGGAGCACGGCGTTGACGAGAATCCCGTGTGGAGCGCCAAACTTTGCAAGCGTCTTGGTCATGCCGAGCAATGCGCTCTTGGTCGCCGTGTAGGCGGCGACGTCCAAGGAGCCGCCTCCGTCGCGAGCTGCGACTGAGGCGACGTTGACGATGCGGCCGCCGCCGTGGGCCCTCATCCAGGCGAAAGACGCCTGAGAGAGGAGAAATGGAGCTCTGAAGTTGACCTCGACAAGCCGATCGAAGTCCTCGACGCTGAACGTTTCGAAACTGCCGGCGAGCAAGAGCGCTGCATTATTCACCAAGCCATCAAGCCGCCCGAACGCCGCAGTGGTTGATCGGATGACACCCTGGCATTCAGCGGGATCGGATAGATCAACGACGATCGGAAGCAGACGTTCGTGATCTTCGAACCGGTCACGGAGTTGCTCAAGGCCCACCCGGTCACGGTCGACTGCGGCGACAGCGGCCCCGGCCCGGAGGAGGTCGGCCACCGCGGCCGAACCGACGCCTCCGGCTGCACCGGTGACGAT
>CAZCCS010000206.1:0-1428 GCA_964497005.1 uncultured Acidimicrobiaceae bacterium
CGCGGCCCGAACAGAAGTCCTGGGGCCGACGGCTGATCTCGATCACCTCGGCGTGGCGGGTGACGGCGAAGAACTGATCGTCTGTCCCGGTGAGGGGGTTCGGCGTGGCCGACTGGATGAATGGGCCCCGCTCGCGAAGTTCGGCGAAGTGGGTCATCCGGTCTTTGAGGGGCTGCCACCAGAACTCCGGATCGGCGATCGACAGGCCTTCCGCTCGCATGGTGCTCACGGTAATCGTTGGTGCGCCGGCGGGGCTGCTTGCAAGACTCGTCCAGATGACCAGCACCGAGAGCGCAGTTGTCCTCGAGGGACGTTTCGTGAGGCTGGAACCACTGTCCGAGGTTCACGTCGAGGCGCTTGCGGAGGCGTCTGCGGAGGACCGTGCAACGTACGGGTTCACCACCGTCCCGAACGGGCTCGATGAGATGAGGGCTTACGTTCGCCAGGCTGTGACCGACCGGGAGGCGGGTTTGGGAATCCCGTTTGCGCAGGTCCGGGTATCGGACGGGCGGGTGGTCGGCACGACTCGTTTCACCAACCTCCGACGGTGGGAGCCCGATCCCCGCCTGTACGCGGTGGAGATCGGGTGGACCTGGCTGGGCGCCGGCGCGCAGCGGTCGGGTATCAACGTGGAAGCGAAGCTTCTACTGATCGGTCACGCGTTCGAGGTCTTGCAGGTCGGGAGGGTGGACCTGAAGACCGACGCCCGGAACAAGCGGTCGCAGAGGGCGATCGGTGCGCTCGGGGCGACGTGGGAGGGAATCCTTCGCAACTGGCAGCCGTCGCACGCGCCAGGGGAGGAGGGGTTGCTGCGAGACCCGGTGATGTTTTCGTTCGTGGCCGGCGAGTGGCCCGAGGTTCGCCGGCGACTCGAGGAGCGGTTGGCTGCCGGCGAGGCCGGCGGGGCGTGAGGCGATGACGTCGTAACCGGCGCGGGTATTAGACACAAGGATCTGTGAGGAGGTTCCCCCTTTGAGCCGCATCAGCGTCATTCCGCTCGAGCCCGGCCGGTACGCAGTAGAGGTTCGCGAGGGAAACACCACCACCGCTCACAAGGTCGCCGTGCCCGACGACTTTCTTGACGAACTTGGTCTTACGGACCTCGATCCGCTGGCGGTCGTGCAGGAGACCTTCGCTTTCCTGCTCGACCGGGAGCCGGCCAGCTCCATACTCCCCAACTTCTCGCTGGACCAGGTTCCCCGCTACTTCCCGGACTTCTACGAACAGTTGAGGATCAGGCTGGGTTCGTAAAGGGGCCGGCGCCGGCGCCGGCGCCGGCGCTTCGTAGCCACGGCGGCCCGGCCGACCCGACCAAGCAGCGTCTCGGAAGCACTTTCGTAACAGTGCAAAACCCGCAGGAGCGGATCCTGTTACGGAACTGTCGCTATAGCGCGACTTCGTCACAGGATTGGTCGGCTCGGAAATTGC
>CAZCCS010000206.1:1528-5900 GCA_964497005.1 uncultured Acidimicrobiaceae bacterium
AACGCCAACCAGGCGTCAAGCGTCGAGCGTCACGCCGGCCCATCGACGTTGATCGTCGGCGGACCGTGACCCGCCCGCACGACCACGATCGAACTCTCCTCGGGCCCCGGGTTCGACTCGCGGTGGATCACCCCCGCCGGCACATGGACGAAGTCGCCCGGGGCGGCGTCGACGACGTCCTCGCCGGCGGGCCCCGACTCCAATCGGAACCGGCCCGTCACGACGTAGATCGAGGTCTGGTACTCCCCGTGGTGATGCCAGCCCGAGACCGCCCGTGGCTCGGTCAGCGCGACGCCGGCCCAGAGCCCCTCGGTCTCGATCGCCCGCTCGCGAGTGACGCCCGGCGTCGGGTCGGCCAGAACGCGCTCTGCGGGCCGAACGTGTGTGACGGCGTCTCCGGAAGCCACCGGAGCGCAAGCTACGCCTCGCGCCCCTTCGGGTCAAACGAAAGCGTCAGGTCGGAGCCGGCTGCCCTTCGCCGGCGGCTTGCTTTTCCGGCTGCCCTTCGCCGGCCTGGTTGTCTGGCCGCCCGTCGCCGGCCGCCTGCTTCTCGGCAAGGTGGTCGGTGATTGCTTTCCCGACAGCGCCGATGGCCGCGCCGATGAACTCCGGCCGCTTGGCCGCAGCCCAATCCCTCGATCTCGCCGTTCGCTCGGCTGAACGCTGGAACCGGGGCATGACCTCCTTGGCGAACAGCTCGTAAGAGGCGAGAGTCGCTTCGCGGTCAGCCCACTCGTGGGCCATGAACAGATAGGTCCCGAACCCTCCTGATTGCTCGATGAGCCGCTGAATCTGGGCTGCAGCCATTTCGGGGGTGCCGATGACTGCGATACCAGATGCGTTCATCGCTTCGAGCAGGGTGGTGTGGTCGCTGGTCTCGGGGGCGATCGGAAGGGCTGCCACCTCCTGGAAGTAGCGCACCCAGTCGGCGAGCCCGAACTCGACGTCGGCTCTCGCCTGCTCCTCGGTCTCGCGGATGTGCATTGGGCCCACCAGGCGCCATGACCGCCGATCGACCGACTTGCCGAACTGCGCAGCCCGCTCCTCACAGGTCTGCCAATGGGAGCCGAGTACGTCGAACCCGCCGGCGGTCGTGGCACCGAGGGACAGCAGCGCCAAGCCAAAGCGTCCCGCCGCTCTGGGCCCCGCCGGCGAGATCTGAGCGGCGACGCCGACCTCAAAGCGCGGGTGGGTATAGGGGCGAAGCTGCAGGCGGGCGTCGCGCAAGGTGAACCAGTCGGTCTCCATGTTCACCGGCTCATCGTCGGTCAGCAGAGCGAGGATGGCTTCGAGCGACTCTTCCATCATCTCCCGTTGACGATTCGGATCGATGCCCATCATGAACGCGTCGGAAGGAAGCGCGCCCGGGCCGACGCCGAACATGACTCTGCCCCTGGTCAGATGGTCCAGGAGCACCATCCGGTCGGCGAGGATCAGGGGGTGGTGATACGGGAGCGAGCTCACCCCGGTACCGAGCCGGATGTTGCGGGTTCGCTGAGCGGCTGCAGCGATGAACACCTCTGGCGAGGCGATTATCTCGAAGCCGGCCGAGTGGTGTTCGCCCACCCAGGCTTCGTTGTAGCCGAGCTCGTCCAGGCGAACGATGAGCTCCATGTCCCGTTCGATCGCGAGAGTCGGGTTCTGCCCGGCGGGGTGGAAGGGCGCGAGGAAGATCCCAAATCTCAGTGGCCAGTCCATCGCCGTACTCTACGGCCGCCCGCCGGCGCCCGCCCAGTGGACACGCCCGGGTCAGAGATCCCGTAGGCGCAACGCGGTGATCAGCGAGGTCTTGTAGCTCATGGTGAACCCACCGCCGAAGGATGCGATCACGGCCCCGAGCTCGTCGAGCAGTACCTCGACGGTCTGCCTCGCCAGGACGCGGTGGTCGCTGTGGGTCTGCACCTGATCGAGCCACTCGGCGGCGCTGTAGTACCGCGTCCATGGGTAGGCGGTTGTCTCCGGCTCGGAGAAGCGCCCGGACCGGCGTATCCCCTCGGCGGCCGACGCGAAGCGGGCGGAGTCGCCGCCCCGCGGTACTGAGTCGTCGTCAACCTGTGGTGCGACCCTCTGGTAGGCCTCGTCGAACGCTCGCTGGACATCTTCGGGCGGTCGGCCGACGTTCCAGAACATTGCGATCCTTCCGCCGGGCCGGAGAACCTGGGCTGCTCGATCGGCCCCACGATCGGGATCGACCCAGTGCCATGACTGACCCGCTGTCAATAAGTCGAA
Organism: uncultured Acidimicrobiaceae bacterium; assembly: GCA_964497005.1. Classification (GTDB taxonomy): domain Bacteria; phylum Actinomycetota; class Acidimicrobiia; order Acidimicrobiales; family Palsa-688; genus DASUWA01. The sequence continues at coordinate 3,758 of CAZCCS010000206.1, forward strand.
GCGCCGACCACGGTCGTCCCAGGACTCGAATCGGGCCACCTCCACTTCAATCCCCCGCTGGCGGGCGAAGGCGGCCATCCGCTCGTCCGCTTCCACGCCAAGAACCTCGCAGCCCAGGCCCAAAAGCTCGCGGGCGACGATCCCAGTGCCGCAACCCACATCCAGAACGTGCAGCCCGGCACCCGCCGCCGAAGTCCCTCCCACCAGATACTCAAGGAGAGCCTGCGGGTAGTCGGGACGCGAGCGGTCGTACTGCTCGGCGTCGTCGCCGAAGATCTCTGCACGACGGCGGTTTTCGTGGAGCACGAGGAGAGCATCGCATCATTCCGGCCTCAATTACGCTCGCGGCCCAGTGACGGTCCAGATCGCGGTTATCGGGGGAGGCGACCCGACGGAAGAAGACGCCAGCAAAGCCGAAGAAATCGGGCGGGCACTGGCGAACAAAGGTGCCGTCGTGATCTCCGGCGGGCTAGGAGGTGTGATGGCGGCCGCTTGCCGCGGCGCAAAATCTGGCGGCGGTCTGACCGTCGGACTGCTTCCGGGTCGCGACCCTGGGGACGCAAACCCGTGGGTCGACGTAGCTATACCGACGGGTCTGGGCGAAAGCCGCAATGCACTCGTTGTCGCGGCGGCCGCTGCTGTCATCGCAGTCGGAGGCGAGTACGGGACGCTGTCCGAGATCGCGCTTGCCTTGCGTGCTGGAAAACCGGTCGTCGGTGTAGGCACGTGGTCGTTGACCCGGCCCGACGGTTCTCCCGACGGGGGGATCGTTCCCGTGGTCGATGCCCGCGACGCCGCGGAGATCGCTGTCGCGCTGGCGTCCGGAGCGTCGGACGGTCAAAGGTAATCGGTTCCCAAGTACGGTTGCTTTGCGATGCCCACTCATCACGAGAAAGGCCCTTACCAGAAAGGTCCGGTTGAGATCGCCGACCAGGTCTGGGCCTATCTACAGCCCGACGGCGGCTGGGGGTGGTCGAACGCGGGGCTGGTCGTTGGCGGTGACAGCTCGCTTCTGGTCGACACGTTGTTCGACCTCAGGCTGACCGATGAGATGCTCCGGGCCTTGAAGAAGGTGTCGCCGTCAGCGGAACGCATCCGGACCGTGGTCAACACCCACGCCAATGGAGACCATTGCTTCGGGAACGCGCTGCTGCGCGGCGCGGAGATCGTGTCGTCGCGCGCTTGCGCCGAAGAGATGGTTGATCTGCCGCCCTCACGCCTGGCTGAGTTGATGAAGGCCGCGCCGAGCCTGGGTCCGACCGGTGAGTTCCTGCAGCGGATCTTCGGTCCTTTTTCCTTTGATGGAATCGAGTTGGTCCCGCCAACCCGTACGTTCGACGGGAGGCTCGACCTTCACATCGGAGACCGGCTGGTGAGCCTGATCGAGGTCGGGCCGGCCCACACTCGAGGAGATGTGGTCGTGCACCTTCCAGCGGAGAGCACCGTGTTCACCGGCGACATTCTGTTCCACGGCGGGCATCCGATCGTGTGGACGGGTCCGGTTGCGAACTGGATAACCGCGTGCGAACGGGTACTCGAGTTGGGGCCGACGACGATCGTTCCCGGTCACGGTCCCTTGGCAGAGGCGTCGGCCGTCGAAGCCCTCCGCGGTTACTTCGAGTGGTTGACCCAGGAGGCGAGGATCAGGTACGACTCCGGGATGTCCGTGCTGGACGCCGCACGAGACATCGACTTGGGCGATTACGCGGGGTGGTCTGAAGGGGAGCGCCTCGCTGTCAATGTCCGGGCGCTCTACAGGGACTTCGGCGCTACCGGCCAGGACGACCCACTAGCCCTGATGGCCATGATGTCGTCGTCGTTGCCCAGCTGACGCATGCCGGTCGAGCCCATAGCGATCGACCTCGCCGGACGCGTAGCGATCGTCACCGGAGGCGGAGCAGGTATCGGGCGCGGCATTGCCACAGAGCTGGCCAGGTGCGGAGCTGATGTGGTAGTCGCCGACGTCGATATTGACGGCGCTCAGAGGACAGCTGACGTGGTCGCAACGATGGAACGCCGGTCGCTGGCAGTGGCGTGCGACGTGATGGACACCGAACAAGTGCGATCGACGATCGCGCGAACGGACGCTCATTTCGGGCGGCTCGACATCCTGGTCAACAACGCGGGCGGGGTGAAGTTCCGG
>CAZCCS010000207.1:0-5900 GCA_964497005.1 uncultured Acidimicrobiaceae bacterium
AGTCGAGATTCTCACTGTTACAAAGCTGCTCCGGGCCTGCAGCGTGACGCGAAACCTGACGCGAAACCTAAAGTCACCAGTTCGAGTCGCCAGTGCGGCGGCCAGCGGTCGCGCCGGTGCGGTCGACCGGGGCCCCGAGTACTCTCGGACGTGGCCGGCAAAAGCTGGGACTAGGCGCCTCTTGGGTGATCGCCGAAAGCCGGCGGCAGACCGGGCAGTTCGCCAAAGCTCGACCGAAGGAGAAGCGAGATGGAGAGCCCAATCGAAGTGGTGCGCAGGTTCTGCGCCGCCTGGTCCGACGACGCGGGGGTCGCCGCGCTGGCTTCGTTCTTCAGTGACGACGCCGTCTACCACAACATCCCGCTGACACCCGTGATTGGCAGGGAGGACATCGCCAACACGATCGCGTCGTTCATCCGCCCTGGGCCGCCTGGCATCGAGAGCATCGATTTCCGCGTCATCAACATCGCCGCCGATGGTCCGGTCGTGATGACCGAGCGGGTGGACGTCTTCAAGCTCCCCGAGAAGACGTTCGAGCTGCCGGTCATGGGGGCCTTCGAGATCAGCGACGGCAAGATCAACTCCTGGCGGGACTATTTCGACGTGAACCAATTCACCAGCCTGATGCAATAACAAGCTCGACTGCCGACGCGACCGGGAGTCGGTGCACGTTTACACAGTTGCGTGGGCCCCTCAGCGCGCGGAGATCACTCGGCGATAACGGGTCTCGATGCCTGAGTAGATGACGAATACCGCTAGACCGGCGCAGACAAAGCACAGAGCGACCTGACCCCACGTGTGTCCGGCCAAGCGCAGTATCTCGCCGTCAGTGCCCAACGCCTTCCGGGGATCGGCCTCCGCGGCGGAGATGATCATCAATACACCGAGCGGAAGGAACACCAGGCTGCGCGACCCGATACCCAAGACCCCGGCGGCGTCGACCAATCGCCTTGTCAGGCCGGACGCCCCTTCGAGTTGGAGTCCCTGGCGAAACTCGTGATGCAGCGCTGCGCGTATCTGTCCCACACACACGGCGATGACCACGACACCCAGGGTCAGTACCAACCAACGTCCGCCAGGCAAGTCGAACACTCTCGCCGTGGTCTGCTGCTGTTGACCTTGCGAACCTGTCTGATGGTTGCCGGCCAAGAACGCGCATGGCACGTACGCGAGCAGAAGATAGAACAGACCTTGGCCACCGGTCATCCACCTTCTCGCCAGAGAGACGCTCTGGTCTTGCAATGCGCCTATCAGCCTCGCGACACCGAACATCACGAAACCTAGAGCCACGGCGGCTATGGCTACCTTGCCGATAAACGGGCGGCTCACCAGGGAAAGTGCTCCGTTGGCATCGGCCTCCCGCTTCGACACCCCGCCCAGCAGCGCGATCCGTACAGCCAGCGCGGTGAGAATGGCGTAGAACGCGGTGCGTCCAGCCAGGCCCAAGCGCGCGAGCACTCCGATGGGGTCCTCGGGCCCGGCGTCCCCGCGTTCCGAGCCGTGACGGGCCCTCGTTTGAGGGGCAACTTTCATGTCACTACTTCGACTACCCGCTTCCCCCTTGTAGTACCACCCTCCCACCAGAGTCCGAGAACAGTCGGCACTCGGCCTTTCTTCGCGATTTGTACGCCTATGTGAGTCCAAATCGCGAAAAATCCAGACCGCGTCGCCGCCGCAATCAGCTTGAGAGCCAATGCGGCAACGGCCCACCACCTTCGGTCGCGCGCGGCGCTCCCGGCCGAGTCCGACCCGAGACTCGTGGTGCAGGACTTTTGTCCGGTTTGGGCGAACAAATGAGTGCATGCGAAGGCGGGGAGCCCCAGGTCGACTACGCGCAAGTCGGCCAACTCCAGGTCGGCTCAAGCTCATTGCCGGGCTCGGCGCCCCGCTGGCTCTCTTGGTCGGCCCGGCCGCCTTCGCCGTCTCGGGTTCCGCCCCGCCGGCACCATCCACTCCGGCCGTATCGACCGGGCCCGCCCCCGCTACTGAGGCCCATCCGTCCGCCACCGTCACCGTCAACACCTTCGACACACAACCGGTGGTACTCACCGGAGCCGACTTCCCGGGCTGGACATCCGGACCGGAGACGACGGCCCGGGCACCTCAGGCGCCGACCGACTACGAGGTCTACGACACCCAGGGCAGCGAGCCGGCGCCGCTGCAAAGCGACTGCTACCAGTCGAATCCGGCGCCCGACGTCAACGGCGCCACCGATGCCAGCCACGGAGACCACAGCTGCTTCCAGGGAAGTCAACTGCCGGTGCGCACCGTCCTCAAAGGCGTCCCCGCCCAGAGCCTCCTCGGCTACAGGTGGACCGGGACGAAGTTCGTGCAGATCCCCTTCCAGGTCGACACCAAGTGGGAGCACTACATCAGCAACAACGCGTCAGGCTTCGGCTTCTACTCCGGCGTCGACCAGATGCTCACCTACACATTCGACTACGAGCCGTTCCGCTACACGTCCAACCCGCCGTTCGATCCATCCAATCCGACCAAGGTGTGCGATGCCCAACCGCCCGCCGGCCAACCTGGCAGCACGCCCGATCCGAACGCGGCCCTGATCAATACCGACGAGCTGTCGTTCATGGCCCGCGACTCCGGCGCCCAAGCACCCTCGACCGCCGGCCTGCCCAATGGGATAGTGCAGGCCCAGCAGGTCGAACTGGTCGATCCGGCCACTCACACCACTCGTTACGTCTACGTGATGGAGTCCGAGATGGGCACCAACAACCAGCCGTTGGTCGCGCCCGCCTACACGGCTGCCAACTCCCCGTATGTGCAGTACGCGCCCGGTCGCAATGCCGACATGTTCGCCTACGCCCAAAGCAACTACTCCAACTACGGCAACGCGCCGGCGGGGCCGGTCTGCTCGGTCGACGCGAGCGGCCTTCCCCAACCCGTCGTCGGGAAGGGCTTCAAGGTCACCAACGGCCAGTACCAGCTCGACCCCGCCAGCTACGCCCGCCGGCGGACCCTCGACACGGCGACGGTGTACACCCCCCGCTACGCCTTTACCTACGGGAACTCCTCCCCCGGCGACTCTCTCGCGGGCCGGTGGATCATGGACGGCTTGCAGGTGTCCCCCGACGACAAAGGTCTCGCAAAGAACGATTACGGCCCCAGCATCATCGATCGCTTCAAGGGTCGGGCCTTCCAGCAATCGCCCGGCGGAGACACCCCCTGCTGCGGTTACGAGGACGAGCAGGTCAACTGGAACGGCTCGTCGGTCACCATGGGAATCCGCGTCGGGCCGGTCCGCGACATCCGGGTGACCTGGGGCTCCGACTCCGGGACCAACGTCACCCGCACGGATGTTTTCTATGCGTACTCGATCGACCACGAGTACAACCTGCGCGTGCACCCCATCCCGCCCCTCGACGGCATCTACACGCAGTGGAACATGAACGCAGGCGCGGTCACGACCTACTACAACCCCGAGAACTCGGCCGGCGTGCCGATCACCGGCATCAACCCCGTCCTCGCGGGCGACACCACCGATTTCGTCAGCCCCGGCGGCGTATCCGAATCCAGCAACGACAAGCTCGGCCGAGAACAGCAGCAACTCAACGGCGGGAATCCGCTTACCGTTGGAAATCCGAGCAAGGCCCAGTGCAGTGCACCGATCCCCGTCGACATACCCAACGTCGGCTCGCCGAACGACTGCGTCTACGGGTCGTTCAACACCTCGGACCCCACCTTCTCGGGAGTCGAACCGGCCCTCCTGCAATGGGAGGAGCTCACCGGCCCCGCAGGCACCATGGTCGAGAAGTGGTCGCTTGACCAGAACAGCAACCAAAGCCCGGGCGGTGCCCAGGCCCTGGTCGAGGCGGTGCCGTACTACGTCGACGACTCCTGCTTCGACGACGGAACGGGCAACTCACCCGGCCCGCAGGTGGATCCGCGCAACATCGATCCGACGACATGGGGTTTCGCTGATGAAAAAGGACAGCCGGTAGCGGTCTCCCCCGCTCCTCCCCCTGCCGACCGTTATGCAGGCCTGGTCAAAGACGGCGGTGAGATCTACGACGGGCAAACGACATACCAGCGCCGCTGTTGGAACCACAACGCGAACGGCACTCCGTACAACATCCCCGGCACCGCCACCTACAACCCGAACCTACCGGCACAGAAGCAGGACCCCGCACCTGATCCCAAGTTCGGACCTCAAGGCGATGTGCGCTACTTCGAGGGCGACATCGCCACCCACGGACTGCACCTGGTGTTCACATCCGACAGCGACAACGCTGATCTGACCACCGCGGTCGATGAGATCGACTCAGTCGACCACCAAGTCATCCTCCCGCCAGACCAGGGAAACGTCGGCGCGGCCTATAGCGCGCGGTACACCACACCCATCGAGGCTGTGATTGCGCCTTTTGGTGGAGTGTCAGGGGTTACTGTGCCGCAGCCATTTGTGCGGGGTTCGGGAGTTCCATCCACACCAATCAGCGGATCGGCAGGAACCGGCTCGTCCAACCCACAAGGTGAACCCTCAGCGCCAACTGCGTCGCCGATACAGATTCGCCGAGCCACATCCTTACTGCTTGCTCCCTGACCGCGGCCCACGAAAGGGAGTCGGAACCGGGTGCTCTGTTCGTAATGTGCTGAAGCATGATCCGGCACATTGTTCTGCTGACACTCCGACCCGACACCCGACGCGAGGCAGCCGAGGAGATAGTCGAAGCGCTGAAATCTCTTCCCGCGGTGGTTCCGTCCATCCGCGATTACCAGGCAGGCGTTGACCTCGGAATCGCTCCTGGCAATGCGACTGTCGCTGCGACGGCGACTTTCGATGACCAGGATGGGTATCTGCAGTACCGGGACCATCCCGCGCACCGAGCCGTGATCGAGCGATTGATCGAACCGGTCAGAGAGAGCCGAGCATCAATCCAGTTTGAGATTTGATCGCCCGACGTCGATGCCAACGTTGAGGACCAGGACGTTGAGGACCAGGACGTTCAGGCCCCGGTAGTTCAGAACTCAATGATCATCAAGGCGTGATGGCCTTGCGAAGCACCGGCGCGGGAGGCTTCTGACGGCGGTTGAGCGAGTGACGAAGCGCCGTCAGCACGACGCGACGGGTGTCACGGGGATCGATCAGTTCGTCGAAGCCCAACCACTTGGCTGAGTTGTAAGAAGCTTCCTCTTCCATTCGCCTGAGTTGTCGAGCCGCTTCGTCGCCCGCTCCCGTCGCGCGGCTCATTGCGGCCGCTCCCATTGCGCCCAATGTCGCGCCGGGGAAACCCAAGATCGCCGATTGCCGCTCGAAGCTTGCCATCGCCATGACCATCGACCCGAACCCGTAGGCCTTTCGCATGGTGATGTTGATCTTGACGGTCGTTGCTTGAGCCTGAGCTGAATACATTCGCGCCCCACTCCGCAGCACGCCCTCCATTTCGGATTTCCGGCCAGGGAGCATGCCTGGGTTGTCGGACAGGAATATCAGCGGCAGATGGAACGAGTCGGCGACCATGATGAAGTGCGCCGCTTTGTCCGCTGCTTCGGCGTCGACCGAGCCGGCCATGACCTGCGGCTGGTTGGCCACGATCGCGACGGGATGGCCGCCGAGCCGTGCGAGAGCCGTGATGATGGCCTTGCCGTAATGAGGCTGTACCTCGAACCAGTACTGGTCGTCCGCAATTAGCTCGATGACCTTGCGCATGTCGTAGCCCCTCCGGCCGTCGCGCGGTATGACGCTCAGAAGGTCCTCGATTGGTGACTCTGGACCTTCGACCTTCGGTTGGGAGGGCGGGTACGTCCAGGCGCTCGACGGGAAAAACGAGAGATAGGTTCGGATCTGGAGCAGGCCGTCGGAGTCGTCCTCGGCCAGATTGTGGATCAAACCACTACTCAATGCGACGGAAGGGCCACCGAGGTCCTCCTTGGAGATCTCTTGACCC
>CAZCCS010000208.1:0-5869 GCA_964497005.1 uncultured Acidimicrobiaceae bacterium
GACCGTGACGACCGCCGCAGCAGCGATGAGCCAAGCGATCGCGGTCGTGGCTCCGCCTGTGACGAAGGCATTGAAGAGGCGGTCGAGCTCTCGCGCCAGCCACTCGTCGAGTCTTTGAAGCCACGGCTTGGGAGGCTGGTGGAATTGGGATTCGGCGAGAATCCTCTTGGTGAGATCGTGGACGTGCTCAGCAGTGAAGTCGGGCACTGGAAGCAGGCGAGACCCGAGGCTTGGCACGGTCTAGCTCAGTTATACAGCCGGTGGGACATCGTCCTGAGGTCGAAGCCCTCGTTGCGGATCTGGCCGTCGAAGTAGACGAGGGTGGCCACGATCGCGTTCAGCGGGATCGACACCAGCGACCCGAGGACACCTCCTGCGAAGACGAGGATCCAACCCCAACGAAGTCCCATCGCGTAGCCGCCGGCCTGCAGCGGGAGTGAAACGACACCGGCGGTTATCGTGAAGATGAATCCGGTGACCAAGCAGATGCCCAGGATCCCCCACATGCGCGGCCGGTTGAGGCGCCAAGAACGTCCCATGCCACGGAACGGCCCGAGGCGCTCGGTCACGATTGCAGGTGCCACCGAAACATAGAGGGCCATGGCGAGCAGACCCGGCAGGATCAATGCGATGCTGAAAACGATTTCGACGAGGTGGACGAAGAACCACGCCAACAGCAGCGCCCACCAACGACGCGCCGCCGATCCCAATGCCTGCCGTGCGGTGACCTGCTCGCCGAGGTAGGAGGCTGCCACGACCTTGCTGATCGCCCCGGCGGCGAAGGGCAGGACCAGGTAGCCGATGAGTGTGGTTATGGAGGACGCCACGCTCGTCGAACCGTTTGTCTGAGTGCCGGTCTGGATACCGTTCGAGGCGTTGTTGAACACGTCGATCACGCTTTGGCCGTTGAACAGGCTGCGCTGTGCGAGCGCGCCGGCCAACTGGAAGGGGATCACCAACACGGCGATGATGCCGGCGATGGTCCAGAAGTTCGCTCGCAGCAACTTGAACGAGGCGTCGAGGATGTCGCCGAGGGACATCGGGTGCAAAGGCAGCGGCCCGGTCTTCCCCGACCCTGCCTTCGGCAGCGGCGCCTGATTCCACCCTCCGGGAACCCAGTACCCGGGCGCCGGCGCGCCGTAGGCCGCTCCGGGTGACCAGTAACCGGGCGCTTGCGCCGAGTAGGCGGTGTCGTAGTAGTCAGCGTTCTCGCCGTGGTAGTTCGCTGGCCGCCGGAACCCGGCCGGCTCCCAGTACCCCGGAGGCGGCGACGGTTGCGCCGGCGGGTTGGGAGGCTGCCAATACTTCGGCGGCCGCTGGGAACTCTGAGGCTCCCAGTCGCCTGGTGGTGGTGGTCCCCACTGACCGGGTGATGGTCCCGCCATCGAGGTTGCTCCTTCTTTGCGCCCCCTCGGCGCAACCCGGTATATCAAAGCACGCGGGCGGCGAGCCGGGGGGTCGAAAGGGAAAAAGCTGAAATCGGGGGCGGCGTTTAATTTGCGGGCCGGCCGTGGTCAGCGTGACCGGTGCGGGGTAGTTTCTCAACGTGCCCGAAATGCTGATCAATTCGACCGGAAGCAACGGGTCCGCTGCCTCGTCCGAGGCCGACGTGGTCCGGCGGTTCCTGCTGCTTCTCGAAGATGGCCACCTTGACGCCGCGATGGAGCTGCTCGCAGAGGACGTCGAGTACATCAACGCGTCGCTGCCCACCATCAGGGGACGCGAGCGAACTCACCGCGCCCTGAGGACCGCGTTCGGGCGCCCGAGCGCGGGGTTCGAGGTCTACTTCCACGCCATCGCGTCGGAAGGGCGGACCGTCCTCACCGAGCGAACCGACGTCCTCATCTTCGGTCCGGTGCGCATACAGATCTGGGTGTGCGGACGCTTCGACGTCGTCGACGGGAAGATCGTGCTCTGGAAGGACTACTTCGACTGGTTGAACACGACCGTGGCAACGCTTCGGGGTTTGCTCGGCGCGGTGATTCCTTCGCTACGGCCCAAGCCACCCACTGCCTGAGGTCTTTTTCCAGGCAATGACATTTTCCAGGCGATGACAAAGGACACCGGCGACGTGGCGCAGGCGCTCGCCACCCAGCACGCCGAGTTGGCTGCCCTGCTGGAGTCGCTCGAGGTTTCCGAGTGGGAACTCCCGACCCGTTGTCCTGGGTGGAGCGTCTCGGATGTGGTTCTGCACCTTGCGCAGACCGACGAGATGGCGGTCGCAAGCCTCGAGGGGCGGGTTGCGGGTTTCATCGCCGAGCGGGTCGCCGGCGAGCCGGCGTCGAGCGTTGACGACGGTGCCGGGTTGATGGTCGCGCGGGAGAGGGGAGCGCCACCCGATGAGCTCCTTGCGCGTTGGCGTTCCGCGGCCGGCACGCTGGACGAGAGGCTGAGCACGGTCGATGGCCATGCGCGGGTCACGTGGGTCGTCGGCGAGCTGTCGGTCCGGACGCTCACGACCACCCGGTTGGCCGAGGCCTGGATCCACTCGGGGGACGTCGCCGAAGCGGTTGGCGCCCGACTCACGACGGACGACCGCCTCCGCCACATCGCCCGCCTCGCCTGGCGGACGCTGCCGTACGCGTTTGCGAGGGAAGGGAAGCAGATGTCGGGTCCGGTCGCTTTCGAGTTGAGGGGCCCGGGGGGCGAAGCCTGGTCGTTTTCGCCCGACGAGCCGCCGGCCACCGTTGTGCGGGGCGACGGAGTGGAGCTGTGCCTTGTGGCGGCGCGTCGGATCGAGCCGCCATCGACCGGTCTCACCACGGAAGGACCCGACGGCGAGGCGGTCCTGTCACTCGTAAGAACGTATGCCTGAGGCGGAAGAGTTTTCCTTCGACGACTTCACGCCTGACAGCCTCCGCCGGCGAGGAACCATCAAATGGTCGCAGTACGAACCTGATGTGCTGGCTTGTTGGGTGGCCGAGATGGACTTCGCCGCCGCTCCGCCGGTGCGCCGGGCTGCGCTTGAAGTAGTGGAGCGCGAGGAGTTCGGCTACCCGAGGAGCGATGAGACCAACGTGCTGCGTGACGCCGTCGCCGACTTCCAGCGATCGCGCTACGGCTGGACCGTCGATCCCGAGCGGGTGCACACGCTGCCCGATGTCTTGAAGGGTGTAGAGCTGGCTATCCGCCACTTCTCACCTGAAGGGTCGGCGGTGATCCTGTCCACGCCGGCGTACATGCCGTTCTTCGAGCTCCCGAGCGTGACCGGCCGTGCCATCGTCGAAGTGCCGACTCTTCTTGTTGCAGCGGATGGGGAGGATGCGGGGGTCGGGCGGGTTCACCGTTTGGATCTGGATGGGATCGACGCGGCGTTCGCTGGAGGTGCGGGGACGTTCGTGTTCTGCAATCCGTACAATCCGTTGGGTCGGTCGTTTTCCAGGGATGAGATGCTGGGGTTGGCGGCGATTGTCGAGCGGCATGGTGGAAGGGTTGTCGCGGACGAGATTCATGCGCCGCTCACTTATCCGGGGCGTCGGCACGTTCCGTACGCGAGCCTGTCGGAGGCGACTGCTGCGCACACGGTGACGGTCACCTCCGCTTCCAAGGGGTGGAACCTTCCCGGTCTCAAATGCGCGCAGGTGATCCTCAGCAACGACGCCGACGAAGAGTGCTGGACGACCCTCTCGGTGCTCGAGACCCACGGCGCTTCAACGGTCGGGATAGCCACGAACATCGCCGCGTACCGGGAAGGGGTGCCCTGGCTCGAGGCGGTGGTCGACTACCTCGACGGAAACCGGCGGTTGTTGGGAGAGCTGTTGGCTTCGCATCTTCCCGGTGTGGTGTACGACCCGCCCGAGGCGAGCTACCTCGCGTGGCTCGACTGCCGGGCGCTGGAACTCGACCGGGAGCCGGCTGACTACTTCCTCGAGAAGGCTCGGGTGGCCACCAACCCCGGGACGGCATTCGGGGCCCCGGGGGCGGGGCATCTCCGCTTCAACTTCGCGACGTCGAGATCGATCCTGGAGAAGGCCGTCGAGGCGATGGGGGCGGCTCTCAACGGGCGATGAGCGGTGTGCCGGTGTAGGTTCGGCTCACCAAAACCGGCCAGAGCAGGGGGGACTGTCCATGGCGAGCCAGCAGATGACGGACATCAAGGCCATGATGTTCGAGCGCCGCAATCAGATGAGCGGATCACCGCGTCCTTCCGTTGAAGAACTCCGGGCCGGGATGGAACAGATGATGGGTGCTCTGCCGGCTGTGGAAGGTGTCGTAACTGAGCCCGTCGATGCGGGTGGGGTTCCCGCGGAGTGGACGACGGCGGAGGGTCGGCATGCGGCCGGTCCGAGTTCGGCCGGTCCGAGTTCGGCCGGTGTGCGGGGCACGATTCTTTATCTGCATGGTGGCGGCTACTTCCAAGGGTCGGTCGCCACGCACCGGCGGTTGGTCGCGTCGCTGTGCCTGGCGGCAGGCACCCGGGGGTTGAGTGTCGACTACCGGCTGGCTCCCGAGCATCCACATCCGGCTGCGGTCGAGGATGCGGTCGCCGCCTACCGGTGGTTGATAGGTCCGGCGGGGGAGGACCCGTCGCGGGTGATCGTCGCCGGCGACTCGGCCGGAGGCGGGCTGAGCGCTGCTCTGCTCCTGGCTTTGCGCGACGCCGGCGACCCGCTTCCCGCCGGCGCGTACCTGATATCGCCCTGGACCGATCTGGCGTCGACGGGGGAGTCGTTGAAGACCCGGGCCGAAGCGGATCCGATGATCGATCCATCCGACAGCAAACGGATCACCTCCTATTACGTTCCCGACGGCGACCTCCGCAACCCTCTGGTGAGCCCTCTCTACGCCGACCTGACCGACCTCCCCCCGTTGCTCGTGCATGTAGGCGACGCGGAGGTCCTCCTCGACGACGCCGTCCGCTTCGCCGACCGAGCCCGCGCCGCCGGCGTCCCAGTCGAGTTGGAGGTCTGGCCCGAGGCCTTCCATGTATTCCAGATGCTCGCCGGCCTGCTTCCCGAGGCCGACGAAGCCATCGCACAGGCCGGCGCCTGGATGGCCAAGCGTCTCGAGACCGGGTGACGACGTCTCGAGCCCGCGTGAGGGACGTCTCGGGTTCGGGTGAGGAGGTTTCGAGTTCGGGTGAGGGCGTCTCTAGTTCGGGTGAGGACGTTTCGAGTCCGGGTGGGACTCAACCCTGGTTCGAATAGATGCGGCGGGGGTGCACGAGCACTGCGGTCCTGCGCTGTTCGGCCATGACCCGGTCGTACTCGTTCCAATCATCATGGGTCCCGCCGGCAGACCGGAACACTTCACGAAGCAGCTCAGGTAGCTGCGACTGATCGAAACCTTCAAACGGATCGTCGGGCCCGATGATGTCCGCCGGCCCTTCGACCGCACCCCACTGCCAGCCGGCCCGGAACACGACCGTCGTCCAGGGCCGTCGCCTCAGGTTGCCGAGCTTGGCTCGCCCGTAGGTCACGAACCCCACCACCTGATCACCCGAGATGGGATGGGTCAGGATCCCGGCGTTGACTACCGACGCTTGCGCCGTCCCGTCGGCTCGTGTGGTTACGACTACCGCCAGGTAGCGGTCTTCGGCGCCGATCTTCTCGAAGTCTGCGAGTTCCACAGGACGACTATCTCACCCTGGGAGCGCTATGCCGCATTTGAGATCGAGATTGGGGATTGGGATTGAGATTGTCAGCGATCTTCGTACTCCTCTCGAAGCAGGTCTAGAAATTGGCGCCTCGCGCCTGCGGGCAGCGGCTCGGGCAAGTCGAACTGGACCCAGCCCTCCTCGCGCCTGACGTCGGCGCGCCGGCTGTCATGACCGATGTGGAAATGAAGGTACGGCTTGCGCCGGAGGTAGAAGGTTCCTCCGCCGCGGTCCTCGATCCCCTCCCAGGACCGCACCTGGTTGAGCACCTCC
>CAZCCS010000209.1:0-1352 GCA_964497005.1 uncultured Acidimicrobiaceae bacterium
AGGGAGAAGGCGGAGCTCGATGTGTTCAGGCTCCACGAGCACGGGCTCTGGGCGACGATGGAGCAGGACAACTGACCCCCCTCTTCGCCCGAAGGCTCATCCAACCCGACAAGCAGGGCGGCTACAGGCTCAACCTCGATGACGAGGAACGGGACCTCCTCCGGAGCCTCGCCCCGCAGTTCCGCGAGCTGTTCGACGACCCCTCTCAGCCGGTGCTCGAAAGGCTCTTCCCGCCTGCCTACTCGAGCCCCCAGCACATCGACAAGCAGGACGAGTACCGGCGGCTGATGCAAGACGACCTCGTCGAACGCCACAGGGACGAGCTCGAGCTGCTGGCGTCCACCGCCGGCGCAGAGACGTTGAACGAGGAGCAGCTGACCGCCTGGTCGCGGGCGCTGAACAGCCTTCGCTTGGTTCTGGGGACCTACCTCGACGTCAGCGAGGACGACGAGGGCACCGGCCCGGAATCCCCCGAGGACGCGCTTTACCAGTGGCTCACCCTCCTACTCGGGGAGGCAATAGCAGCCCTTTCCGGGCAGACTTGACCGCATGGACATCGGAAAGGCGCTGGACTTTCTCCGCAGCAACCACTGGTCCGTGCTCATCGCACGGAAACCAAACGGTGAACCGCAACCCTCCCCCGTGAATCACGGTGTCGACGCCCAAGGCCGAGTGGTCATTTCAAGCCGCGAGCCGGCGTACAAGGTGCGAAACATAAGGAGAGACCCGAGAGTCTCGCTGTGCGCGTTCACCAACCGTTTCTACGGCGAGTGGGTGACCATCGACGGGACCGCTGAGATCATCTCCCTTCCCGAGGCGATGGAGCCGCTCGTCGACCTCTTCCGGCAGATCCAGGGCGAGCACCCCGACTGGGACGACTACCGCGCGGCGATGATCCGGGACAAACGTTTGATCATCGCGATCACCCCGAACTCCGCGGGTCCGGACCGAGCGGGGTGACCGAGCCCTTGATCGATCGCCCTTCCGTCGATCGGGTAGCTGTCGAAAAGGGTGTCGAGCTCAACTACCTCCGGTGGCGCTCGGAACGCAGCGCCGACGGTGGCGCGACCACTCCCATCCTGCTTGTGCACGGCCTGGCCTCCAACGCCCGTCTTTGGGATGGAGTCGCCCGCCGGCTGGCTGGCGCCGGACACCAGGTCGTGGCGGTCGACCAGCGCGGGCACGGCCGGTCGTCGAAACCCCAAACCGGGTTCGACTTCGCGACTCTGACCGATGACCTGAGTGCCGTAATCGACCACTACGGATGGAGCGCCGAGGTGCCACCGTTCGCGGCCGGGCAGAGTTGGGGAGCGAACGTCGTCCTCGAGCTCGCCGCGAGACGTCCTCATTCC
>CAZCCS010000209.1:1362-5830 GCA_964497005.1 uncultured Acidimicrobiaceae bacterium
TGGAGCATCAGCACGCTGGGCGACTCGTGGAACGCCCGCGCCGCCGTGCCGCGCGACCTCGAGCCGGTCACGGGCGGCACCCACCGCTTCATACGGCACCCGAACTACGTCGCGGTCGTCCTCGAGTTCGCCGCGAGACGTCCTGATTCCGTAGGCGGAATCGCGCTTATCGACGGCGGAACCCGTGACCTCTCCGATAGCTTCGCCGACTGGCCGACCTGCCAGGCCGCCCTCGCTCCCCCGATGCTCGAGGGCATGCCCCTGCAGCGCTTCGAGTCGATGATCCGTTCGTCGCACCCCGACTGGCCCGAGGAGGGCATCCACGGAACGCTCGCGAACATGGAGGTGCTGGCGGACGGCACCATCCGCCCGTGGTTGTCGCGGGAGAGCCACATGACCATCCTGCGACATCTCTGGGAGCACCACCCGTCGAAACGCTTCGAAGCGATCCAGGCACCCGTGCTCATGATTCCGGCCGACGACCCCTCGAACAACCGGTGGGCAGCAGGCAAACGGGACTCGGTAAAACGTGCAGCCGAATCGTTCCCGAGCTCGGTTACCCGCTGGCTCGCCGGTGACCACGACCTCCACGCGCAACACCCGGGTACGGTGGCAGATCTGATCGCCGGCGCGACCCGCCCGGGCTTTTTCCCGTGAGCCCACGCTTATTGGTCATCATGGGGTCGGGAGAGACGGCGCCCACGATGGTGAAGCCGCACCGGGCGATATTCGAGCGGCTGGGTCCCAATCCGGTACCAGCCGTCATCCTCGACACTCCGTACGGTTTCCAGGCCAACGCCGATGACATCTCCGCCCGCGCCGTCGAGTACTTCGCGACGAGCATTGGACGGCGCGTCGAGGTCGCCGAGCTGCGCCGCGTCGAAGGCGCCGATCCCGTCCGGCGTGAGGAAGCCCTCGCCAAGATCGCTGCGGCTGATTGGGTTTTCGCCGGGCCCGGGAGCCCGACGTACGCACTCCGCCAGTGGTCCGGCACCGATCTGCCCGACCTTCTAGCCGACAAGATCGCCGGCGGGGGATGCATCCTGTTCGCCAGCGCGGCCGCGCTGACGCTGGGGCGTTACACCGTGCCGGTATACGAGATCTACAAGGTGGGCGAGGACCCGGCGTGGGCGGAGGGTCTGAACCTTCTCGCGCCGGTGATCGGAGCTGACGTCGGAGTGATCCCGCATTACGACAACGCCGAAGGCGGTACGCATGACACCCGGTACTGCTATCTCGGCGAGGCGCGACTGGCTGCCCTCGAACGCCAGATGGATCAAGGCGGTTGGGTCCTCGGGATCGATGAGCACACCGGCCTGATCCTCGATCTGGACGCCGGGACCGCGACGGTCGTCGGCAACGGCGGCGTCACGGTGAGGCGCCAAGGGACCTCCGCTGTTCTCGGATCCGGTGAGGCCATTCCCATTCGCGATCTTGCCGGCCTGGCATCTGGAAAAAGTTCCTCCGTCGTCGACGTCGGATCCCAACGGCAGGGTCCAACCGGCGCGCCGCGAACCGCTCTGCACGCCGAGATACGCCGCTTGGAATCACAGTTCGACAAGGCGATGGACTCGGGCGACGTCGACTCGGCGGTCGGTCTCGTCCTCGAGTTGCTCGACACGCTCGACGCGTGGTCTGGAGACACCACCCAGTCCGACGCCGGCGAGCGTGGGCGGGCCGCGCTTCGCCGGATGGTCGTTCGCCTCGGGTCGCTCGCGGCTGTGGGAGCCCGGGACCCCAGGGAGGTCGTCGGGATCTTCGTAGAAGGATTGCTCGCGGCGCGCGATGACGCCAGGGCCGGCGGGCGCTACGAGGATGCCGACAGGATCCGCGAACTGCTCGTATCCGCCGGCGTCGAGGTTCGAGACACCCGGGACGGCTCAGAATGGCGACTCTTCGAATCCGATTGACCCCCCGTTCCCTTGTTGGGAATTTGTTTTCAGAGTGGGTTGCCGGAGTGGTGGCTTGATCACTATGGGCGCCCCAGCGACTCGATTCAGGGGGGCGAATATCAAATGGCAGAGCGCGGTCATGACCGCCGCGGGCCGGAACCGGTCCGTCGGTCGGCTCAGGCGGATCGTGCTGGTGGGAAAGACGCCCGGCAATACCCCATAGCACCCGAGCCTGTTCCGGAAGAAGTGGTGGCTGAGGCGAAGGCTGCCTTCGCGCGGCGCGGCGAGCCCAAGGTCGCGGCCGAGGACTCCGCCGGGGTCACTGAAAGCGAAGCGGCCGAGGGTCATGCTTCCTCGCCGAGCGACGAGATCGCCAGCTGACGGCTCACTGGGCCAAGCGGTCAATAGGATCAGTCGGATCCGACGCACACTCCTTCTCGTGTCAGCCGCGGCGATACTGGCCGCGGCAGGCTGCCGTGGCGGGCAGAGCGCCGCTGTGACGGTCACCCACCCGCTCCCGAGCCACGCCAGCCCTCAGGGGGCGGCTGTCGGGTTCTTCACCGGCCTGGTGAACAAGGATCAGAACGCGTGCACGTTCGCGGCGACCGGAGCCACGCCTATTTGCCTTCTCGCCTTGCAGAGCACCAAGTCGACCTTCGCCAACTTGGGGATTGGTCGGGTGACGGTCAGAGGCAACGAAGCGCTCGTGACCGTAGTTGGGACCTTCTGCGTCACTCTGTCCGCAACCAACTGCACCACCAACACCAATCCGAAGATTGGGCAACCCGCAAGCGGCGGGCAGAAGGCTTTCGACACCCTTTACAAGGCTGCAGTGCACGGCCACCCGATAAACCGCGGCGCGGTGCCGTGCGAGCGCAACGGTTCGGAGTGGTACGTCAGCCTGTCAGCCTCATGAGCATCCTTCCGACGAAGCGGTCTTTGAGACCTGCAAGCGCTAAAGGAAATCAGGGCGAAGCCGATAACTCGACTTCGAAGGAGACGGTTAGATGGCTCAGAGGACAACCCGCCGCGCACACAGCAAACTCGCTCACGATGACCATGGATTGACCGCGGAAGAGGACAACGAACTGCGCCAGCTGACCTGGTTCTCCATGGTGGGTCAGTTGTCGGACACGTCAGAGACCCGCCTGCTCGAACTGAAGGCCAAGGACCGCCGCAGCAAGGTACGCAATCCCAGGCCCGACCCCAGCGTCAGCAGGATGGGGGTTCCGGAATCCCCGACGATGCCCGCCGCTTTGGTGCACGAACCGGCCGCTCCGGCGGCTTCGTTCACCTGCCCCAACTGCGGCTTCGTGCAGCGCGGCACCCCCGGCACATCGGCGGCCCGCTGACGGCTAGCGCTCGGTAGCCACGCTCAGGCGACCAGTCCGAGCGCCGACCGTCAGCGGCACGCAGTCACGACTCGGACAGGCTAGCCGCTCTGAACACGAGGTGTCACAACTGCTCCACTGCCACGAGGCCGTTTCGGGGTCGAGTGAGGGGTCGAGTCGGGGTCGAGTCGGCGTCGGTTCGCAACGCTCGCTAGCCTCGCTCGGGGCAAGGAGCTTTGAGGTAAAAATGGGCTTTGCGGTGCAAATTCGTAGGTTTGTGTGCCGTACGTCCCGCAGATGCGAGATGCACCGCAAAGCCGTCGGCACCAGGGACGTGCGGGTGTATCAATCTGTCCCAAGTGCGGTATCCACCGCTGCTGCTCCCTCGACGTGGTGGACCGCGACGACCGCGCGCATCGGGAGCGCCACGTAGATATGGGGGAAGAGCTCTCCCGAAGAAGCGGGCTCCCACTGGACCGCGCCTTCCAACCCGTCGGCGTCGAGGGCCAAGACGATCAACCGCGGTTGGTCCGCGAAGAATCTGAAAGCTGTTGCCGCCACTTGCGAACGCGACGAGCAGTGGATGAACCCATCACGGCGGTCGTCCGCAGACCCTTCGAAGGTTCCCGATGTCTCGAACTCGGCCCATTCGTCTGGAGTGAGGATCTTGTAGATCAGCACCCTTCACTTGTAGCAGTGTGCACACTCATGGCAGTGAGCACTCCTCATTGTCATTGCCGCCGCATCAGGCGATTTCGTACGCCGTCTGCCAAAGCTCCTCCCTGGGCCGTCCGTCCACGAAGGCGGCGCCGCTGCGCCAGATCTTCATCACCTCGGGATCCGTCTGGAACTTGCGGTTGTCCTCTTCCCATTGGGCCAATGATTCAAAGTCGGTAACCAGCACCACGGTGTTCATCTCGGCTCCGGTAGCCGGCGCCCAGAGCTCGATCTGCTTGAGGCCCTTGCGCTTCAACTCGTCGTTCAAGGCGACAACGGTGTCGTAGAAGTCCCGGTATTTTCCGAGCCCAATCTGCATGTGCAACTGCTGACGATACAAAGCTGCCTCCCCTCCCAAAGCGGGGAAACCTATCCCCGACGCCTGAGTGTGCCACGGGCGTAGAACAAGGCGACTTAAATCTGGCGCAATGCACACCCGAGCCCTATTGCTGCCGGGACACCCCAGGGCTGTAGGCTTGTTTGCCCCTGCCCCCATCGTCTAGCGGCCTAGGACACCGCCCTTTCAAG
>CAZCCS010000210.1:0-5822 GCA_964497005.1 uncultured Acidimicrobiaceae bacterium
GAGGGAGAGGGCGGGGCCCCTGCCCGTAACCCAACAAGGCCCTGTGGGACCCAAACCCGCCAACCCGTTGACGCGCCAGGGCCGCCGCCGCGGGAGGACGGCGACGGCCCTGCAATCCGGGCGGGATGAGGAGGACCCCACCCGAACTGGTTCGTGCGCTTTACCTGCGCTGCGAGTATCGCCCTGCGAACCAAGGGTTCACTGAGAGATTACTGAGGATCAGCCAAAAATGGGAGTGGTTTTGACCCCCAGTTAGGCGATCAATTCCCTTATGACCATTCCTGTTCGGGGCTTCGGCCAGAAAAACGTCGTTTTCGGCGGCATACGAACCCCACCGCGGCTGATGGCGGCGATCTGTGATATCGCAGGCGGGCGCAGAAGCACCGCCATTTCGGCCTGACCGGTTGCGACGGCCGCCGCGGCGTTGTCCCAACCGTGCTGGAACACAAGCTGGTGCTCTGGCAGGCCCGCCAACGCGACGTCGAGGCGGCTGCTGTCGAGGTCGTGGGTAGCCGCTTCGAAAATGTCCGCTTTTGGGCGGGCCAACCAAGCTCCGTCCCTTGTCAGTACCGCCAGTGCTCCGGCTTCCTCCATGCGCGCGCGGATGGTGCGGTCCACCGGCCCGGTCGGGGTCACGTCGAACCACCGTCCGAACAGGTCCTCCACGCCCGAGCCCGGCGGAAGGCCGGAGATGAGCCGGTGAATGGCTTGAACGGTGAGTTGCTCCTCGGAGAGCTCAACGACCAGCGCCATGACGAAGGACTCGTCACGGCCGGCGACCCCGGCGGACTGCCGTTCGGCCCGATAGTTGAGCGCCGTCTCGAAACGATGGTGCCCGTCCGCGATCAGGACAGGTTCCGACTCGACCGATTTCGCGATGGCGGCCGAGCGTTCGGGATCGACGATCGGCCACAACTCGTGAAGGACCCTGTCCTCGTCCGTCGCGTGGTCGATCGGCCGTTCCGGCGGATGAAGCAGTTCGCTCAGTCCGGCGGCCGGAGACAATCCCCAGATGGGCGAGAGGTTGGCGCGTGTCGCCCTGAGGAGCTCCAGCCGATCGGTCTTGGCCTTGGGCGTCGTCTCCTCGTGCGGCAAGATGCCAGACCCCGGCGGCTCGAGACCGAGCGCCCCGATGACGCCAACGGTTGTGCGCTCCGCCCCGGCAGGGTCGATGTATGACATCCGGTACCCGTAGAAGGCCGGCGCAGCATCGCGGTGCAAGACGCCACCGTCGCGCCAACCGTCGAGCAGAACTGC
This sequence comes from uncultured Acidimicrobiaceae bacterium, assembly GCA_964497005.1. Classification (GTDB taxonomy): domain Bacteria; phylum Actinomycetota; class Acidimicrobiia; order Acidimicrobiales; family Palsa-688; genus DASUWA01. The sequence continues at coordinate 1,258 of CAZCCS010000210.1, forward strand.
GGCCCGTTCGTAACGGTCACCGGGGAGGTCTCCGTTGTCGTGGGGCAGCTCCAGACGGACGACGTTGTTCGGGCTGCGAGCTTCGAGAGCGACGCGCTCCGGCTCAGAGATGACGTCGTAGGGAGGACACACCACATCGTCGAGGGATCGGATGTGGGAGTGGGAGTAGCGCAGTCCCGTGAAGGGCTCGAAGGGGGGCACGCCCAACTGCGTAGCAGACTGTCGGGATGCTTTGGGTCCTCGACCTCGACGGAGTCGTCTGGCTGGCTGGAACGCCGATACCCGGTTCGGCTTCGGCGATCGAGCGTCTCCACGAAAACGGGAATCGGGTGGCGTTCGTGACCAACAACTCGACACCACGGATAGCCGAGCACGTGGAGCGACTGGCTCACGCCGGCGTACACGCTGATGCGGACGAGTTCGTCACCTCGGCCCAGGCCGCGGCCTCCGTACTCGAGCCGGGGACCCGGGCCGCCTGCATCGCCGGTAACGGCGTCCGAGAGGCGTTGGAGCAACGAGGGGTTGCGGTGGTGGCAGCGACGGACCAGCCCGAAGCGGTTGTGGTCGGGCGCACCTTGTCACTGAACTTCCAGGAGCTTTCCGACGCGGCTTCCGCCATCCGGGGTGGCGCGAGGTTCATTGCCACCAACACCGATGCAACGTTTCCAACCCCCCACGGGCTCGAACCAGGGGCCGGCGCTCTCGTCGCATTCTTGGAGGTGGCCTCCGGTCAGAAACCGGAGACCGCGGGCAAGCCGGGAAAGCCGATGGCCGAGCTTCTCAAAGCGCGGTTCGGCGACGTCGGCATCGTTGTCGGGGACCGCCCCGACACGGACGGGCTCTTCGCTCGGCGTCTGGGCGCGAAGTTCGCGCTCGTCCTGAGCGGGGTGACAACGGAGTCCGACCTGCCGGTGGATCCCGCACCGGATTTGATTGGTGGCGATCTCCGAGCCGTCGTCACGTCTCAACTCGGCGGCTGAGACAGTGTCAAGCTCTACTCACGGACTAGCTACGATGCGGCATGGCAAGCGACGAGAGGTTCAAGAAGTACCAAGAGGCCGGCGCTGACTTCCTGGAAACGGCGCGGGCGCGAGCCGAGGAATTCCTGAGGGAGCTCTCCCGGGCCACGGACACCACCCAGAAGCAGGGTCGCGACACCCTGGACGATCTGATGGAGGGCAGCCGACGGGGCACCGAGCAGTTCATATCGTCGATCCGCAAGGAGATCACCACCCAGCTGGCCTCGCTGGGCATAGCCACCAAACGCGATCTCGCCGCCTTGGAGAGAAGGCTCCGGGGGAGGGCAGCGCCAGAGCAGGCCGCCCCTGCAAAGAAGGCCGCGCCGGCGAAGAAGGCTTCAGCGACCAAGAAGTCTTCGCCGGCAAAGAAGTCCGCCGGCACTAAGTCGACGTCCGCCAAGAAGACAACCGCTAACAAGGCGACCGCGAAAAAGACGACCGCCGCCAAGTCGTCAGCGGCCAAGAAGGCTCCCGGCCAGAGCTGAGCCTCCGCCGCCGACTCGACTCCGAACTGGTACGGAGGGGACTCGCGTCAAGTCGCGGACGGGCCGCTGAGTTGATTGCCGACGGAGTCGTACTTGTGGCCGGTTCCGTGGCCAACCGGCCGTCTCGGTTGGTCGCCCCGGGCGAGCCGGTCCTCGTGCTCGAAGGCGGCCCGAAGTTCGTAAGCCGTGGCGGCGAGAAGCTCGCCGCCGCACTCGACAAGTTCGACGTCGATGTGAAGGGTGCCCGGGCGCTAGACGCCGGCGCTTCCACCGGAGGATTCACCGACTGCCTACTTCAGAGAGGCGCCGAGTCGGTCGTCGCCCTCGATGTCGGCCGAGGTCAACTGCACGAGAGGTTGCGCAACGATCCCCGCGTGATTGCCCTCGACAGGACCAACCTGCGGGCTGTAACGCCGCAGTCGGTCGGAGGCCCATTCGACGTGGTCACCGCCGACCTCTCGTTCATCTCCCTGCGCACAGTTGCCGCCACGCTCGTGGAATTGGTCAGACCACGCGGCAATCTTCTCGTCCTGATCAAGCCTCAGTTCGAAGTTGGCCGGCGGGAGGCCTCCAGGGGGAAAGGCGTCGTGCGGAGCCCGGAACTGTGGCGGAGCGCGATGACCGAAGTGATAGCCGCGTTCGAACGGGTCGGAGCGACCATTATGGGGGTCATGGTTTCGCCACTGCGCGGCGCCGACGGCAACGTCGAATTCCTCGCTCATCTCCAGGTCGTAGATGGCGCCGCCCCCGGCACGACCGCGACCCCGTCAGCCGCCGCCGGCCTGATCGAAGCGGCTCTGGCCAGCCCGACCGCACAATCCGAGTCCGGGTCCTGAAGTGGCACTGATCGGCTTCGTCCCGCACACCCAGCGAGAGGGAGCATTGGCCCTGGCGGAGGAGACGACTGCTTGGCTGGAAACCAACGGCCACCGGGCCGTCGTGTTCGGCAACTACGGTTCGGGGGAAGGCAACGACGAGGTCGACATCGCCTCCAAGCTCGACTTGGCGGTCAGCCTTGGCGGCGACGGGACGATGCTTCGAACGGTGGATCTCGTAAGCCAGGAGGGCGTCCCGGTCCTTGGCGTCAACCTCGGACATCTCGGCTATCTGACCGCCGTCGAACCCGAGGACCTGAAGCCGGCCCTCAGCCGGTTTCTCAGAGGTGACTACCTGATCGAATCGCGAATGACTCTCGACGTGTCGGTATCCGACGGCCGGAACGGCACTACAAGCGTGCTCCACCGCAGCGCGCTGAACGACTTGGTCATCCAACGCTTGAGCGGGGGTCGCACCGTCCGCGCGGCGGTGGCTGTTAACGCGAGCCCGTTCCTCACGTTCATGGCGGACGCGATCATCCTCGCTACGCCCACCGGGTCGACCGCGTACAACCTCTCCGCCCGCGGTCCGATCGCATCCCCCCGGGCCAGGGTGCAGATCCTCACGCCTGTTGCCCCTCACATGCTTTTCGACCGGTCGCTGATCCTGGACTCCGACGACGAGGTTTCAATCACCCTTGAGGGGGCACAACCCGCCGACCTCGTAGTCGACGGCTGGAAGGCGGCAAACCTCAAACCAGGGCAGACGCTCCACTCCCGGAAGGGCGACCGGGACGCCCTCCTGGTCACCTTCGCTCAGCGGGACTTTCACGACATCCTGAAACGAAAGTTCAACCTCTCAACTCCCTGATGCTCACCGAGCTTCGCGTCTCCAACCTGGGCGTCATCCCTGACGTCAACGTCGTGTTGGGCGGCGGCATGACCGCTCTCACCGGCGAGACCGGAGCCGGCAAGACGCTGCTCGTCGACGCGATCTCGCTGCTTCTGGGGGGCCCAGCAGATGCAAGCCTGGTTCGTCCCGGCGCGCCCGAAGCCCTCGTAGAAGGGCGGTTCGCGGGTCCGAACGGCGAGGACATCGTCCTCAGTCGCGTGGTGCCCGCCGCGGGACGCTCCCGGGCCTACATCAACGGTCGCATGTCAAGCGCGTCCCAGCTCGCAGAAGCGGGGGAGCAGCTCGTCGACATGCATGGCCAGCACGGCCACCAAGCTCTTCTCACGCCGGCCGCCCAGAGGGCGATGCTGGACCGGTTCGGCGGGATCAACACCGAAGACGTGAACACCGCCCGGCGCGCACTCAAGGACCTCGAAGCCGGGCGCGACGCCCTCGGCGGTGACGCCAGGGCTCGGGCGAGAGAAATCGATCTTCTGCGGTTCCAGATCGAGGAACTCGAAGCGGCGGGGCTGGGCTCCCCCGACGAGGACGAACGCCTCAAGGATGAAGAAGAGACACTCAGCGCAGCCACTGCGCTCAGGGAGTCGGCCGAGCAGGTGCACGCCGCCTTGACGGCGGACGAGGGTATCTGCGACCGGGTCAGCTCCCTGATCCCCCTCGTGCACTCGGGCAAGGCTCTGGCACCGCTCCACGACCGGTTGGCTGCCACCGCCGTCGAACTGGCCGACATCGCCCAGGACGCCCGGCTTGCGGCCGACTCTCTGGAGGACGACCCCGAGCGGTTGGCTTGGATAGGTACCCGCCGCCAGGTGCTCTCCGACCTTCGCCGGAAGTACGGGGACAGCCTCGAAGAAGTGATCGCTTTCCGCGACCGCTCGTGCGAGCGCCTGGCGGAGCTCGAGGACCATGATCACCGGGCATCCCGCCTCGACGAGGAGATCAGGACCGCGGCTGCCGACGTGGCCGAGAAAGAGCGTCACCTTTGGGAGCGTCGCAAAGCGGTGGCTCCGTTGTTTTCGAAGGAAGTAGAGAAGCGTCTGCGGGAGCTGGCGATGCCCCGCGCTCGGTTTGTTGTCGAAATCGGCGAGAAGCCGCCCGGTGACTCGGTCACCTGGATGCTCGGCGCGAATCCTGGGGAGCCGGTTCTGCCCCTGACGAAGGTTGCTTCCGGTGGTGAGCTCGCCCGCACCATGCTCGCAGCTCGCTTGACTGTCGGAACTGCCCCGTTCTCACCCGCCGGCGGGATCGCTGCCGGGCAGAGCAATGGATCGGCGGGAAGACGAGCCGCCTCCGGTCGGGACGGAGCGGGCGCCGCCACGTTGGTGTTCGACGA
>CAZCCS010000211.1:0-5821 GCA_964497005.1 uncultured Acidimicrobiaceae bacterium
GGCCACGGCGGTCGCTGCTCTCATCGCTCCCACCTGGTAGGCGATCTCGGCCACCAGGGTCTCGGACGGGAGGTCCATGTGGGTGCGGCCAAATCCCTCCCGGTCGCAGTACGAGGGATGGGCGCCGATCGCCACACCTCGCGCCGCAGCGGAGCGCGCGATCCGAACCATCAGTTCGGGGCTTCCGGCATGGAATCCGCACGCGACTGACGCGCTGGTGACTACCTCCAGCAACGCGTCATCTGTCGGGAGACCCTCGCCGAGGTCGGCGTTCAGATCAACGGACCGGTGCACGTCCGAAGTCTTGCACGGCAGGTCTCGCACGCTGTTGAAATGCGCGCTCTGGCAGACGGGTAAGACTCTCCGAGTGCCGCCGACGTCCACCTATCGAGTGCAGCTGCACAAAGGGTTCACATTCGAGGACGCGGCACGGATATCCGGGTATCTGTCATCGCTAGGCGTCTCGCATCTCTACTGCTCCCCATACCTTCAGGCCGTCGCTGGTAGTACCCACGGATACGACGTTGCCGACCCCCACCGGTTCAACGAGGAGCTCGGCGGGGCGGCGGGCTACGCGACCCTGGTGGGCGCGTTGCGCCGGGCCGGTCTCGGCCAGGTGCTCGACATCGTTCCTAACCACATGGCTGCCGATCCGATGTCCAACCGATGGTGGTGGGACGTCCTCGAGAACGGGCCATCGAGCCCCTACGCCAGGTACTTCGACATCGACTGGGAGGCGGGCGACGAACGCTCGGCTTACAAAGTGCTCGTGCCGATCCTCGGAGACCACTACGGGCGCGTGCTCGAGAAGGGACAGATCGCGGTCGCTCGTACGGGTGGAACCTTCGTGGTGCGCTACTTCGAGCACGAGCTTCCTGTGTCACCCAAGACGGTCGACGACGTTCTCGGCCGCGCGGCCCGCTTGTCCGGCTCCTCGGAGCTCGGAGACATCGCCGAGGGTTTTTCCGCCCTGCCATCGGCGCGGCTGACCGACCGGGCCGCGGTGCAGGAGAGGCACGATCGCAAGCTCGAGCTGGCGTCAAGGCTGGCGGACCTCTGCGAACGCTCAGACGACGTCGCGGAGGCCATCGTGGCAGAGCTGAGGGAGCTGAACTCCGATGCTGACCGGCTTGACGAACTGCTACGTCGCCAGAACTACCGCCTCGCCTTTTGGCGGATCGCGAGCGAGGAGATCGACTACCGCCGTTTTTTCAATATCGAGTCCTTGATCGGCGTGCGGGTTGAGGACCCGGATGTCTTTGAGGACACCCACCGGCTGATACTGCAACTCGTCGAGGACGGAACCCTCGACGGGCTGAGGGTCGATCACATTGACGGTTTGAGGGATCCGGACGGATACCTGGTCCGTCTCGCAGGTTCGTCGCGGGGCATGTACACGGTGGTGGAGAAGATCCGTGCTGCACACGAGGAGCTGCCGGAATCGTGGCCGGTTGCCGGCACGACCGGTTACGACTTCCTGATCCGGGTCAACAACCTTTTCGTCGCAAGCGAGCACGAGCAGTCGATGACCGACGCTTATCACCGCTTCACGGGGCAGAGCGAGGCCTGGGACGACGTGATCCACGCGGCGAAGCTTCAGGTAATGCGCCAGGACCTCGTCGCCGAGGTCGAACGTCTGACCACGCTCCTCGCGCACGTCTGCGACAGGCATCGTCGAAACCAGGATCACACCCGGCGCGAGCTCCGGGATGCCCTCCGGGAGATTGTCGCCGGCTTCCGCGTGTACCGGACCTATGTGCGGCCGGGCCGGCCGGCGACCGAACAGGACCGGAGCGAGGTCGATCATGCGGTCGAGGCGTCCCGAAGACGTCGACCGGATATCGACGAAGAGCTACTGCTGTTCCTGGGTCAGCTGGCCTTGGCCCTGCACGACGGCGAGTCCGAGGCGGAGTTCTGCGAACGCCTTCAGCAGCTGACTTCTCCCGTCATGGCGAAGGGCGTGGAGGACACTGCGTTTTATCGGTACAACCGGCTCGTGTCTTTGAACGAAGTCGGCGGGGAACCCGGAATCTTCGGAACGCCTGTACTGCAGTTTCATGAGGCAACCGCGCGGATGGCGCGGCACTGGCCGGAGACGATGCTGACCCTCTCGACACACGACACCAAGCGCAGCGGTGACGTGCGGGCAAGGCTGAACGTCCTTTCCGAGATTCCGAACGACTGGAGAGAGGCGGTAGCTCGCTGGGCGGAACTGGCCGAGCGTCACTGGCAAGGCACTGCGCCCGACAGAAACGCCGAGTACTTGCTGTACCAGACGCTCGTGGGGGCGTGGCCGTTGGATGTGGAGAGAGCGGTGCTGTTTATGTCGAAAGCGGTCCGGGAGGCGAAGCTTCGGACCTCGTGGGTCGAACCGGATCCGGATTACGAACAGGCCATCGAAGGCTTCGTGCGGGGCTTGTTCGGCGACGACCGGTTTCTCGCCGAACTGGAAGGCTTTCTCGCCGAGCACGGATTGGTCGGGCGCGGCCACCAGAACTCTCTCGTCCAAACCGCACTGCTCCTCACCTGTCCCGGAGTGCCCGACCTGTACCAAGGAAGCGAGCTGTGGGACCTAAGCCTGGTCGATCCCGACAACCGGCGTCCCGTCGACTTCGACACTCGGGCCCGTTTGCTCAACAAGGTGAAGGCCGCCCCGATCGCCGACGTGACCGGACGCTTGGATGCCGGTTCGCCGAAGCTTTGGATGGTGCACCGGTTGCTCGAGCACCGCCGGCACTACCGCGAAGGGTTCGAGTCTTCAACCTACGACCCACTCGGGTGCCAAGGTCCCTCGTCTGCATCGGTCGTCGCTTTCACCAGGGGCGAGTTGGCGGTGATCGCCCCGGTCAGAACCGATGCGTCGTTGGCCGGAACGACCGTCGTGTTGCCGGGCGGCGAGTGGCGCGACGTCCTGGCCGGCGAGGTTCACTCGGGCGGGACTCATGACGTGGCCACGTTGTTGTCGGCTTTTCCGGTCGCTGTCTTGGCTCGCGGGACCTGAATGCACTCGTTCTCTGTGTGGGCGCCCTCGGCTCGGAGGGTCGACGCGGTCGTCGACGGTGTCGTCAACCCGATGGAACGCGGCGAGCGGGGATGGTGGCACGCGCGGTTGGAAGGGGCGGGTCCGGGAAGCCGCTACGGGTTCAGCGTTGATGGGGGCCCGGTGCGGCCCGACCCTCGGTCCGGTTTTCAGCCCGACGGTGTTCACGGTCTGTCGCAGGTCGTCGACAGCAATAGCTTCGGCTGGACCGATTCGCAATGGAGGGGCATCTCGCCTCGCGGGTTGATCCTCTACGAGATGCACGTCGGAACATTCACTCCGGAAGGCGACTTCGACGCGGCCATTCGCCGGCTCGATTACCTGGTCGATCTTGGGGTCACCGCAGTCGAGGTTATGCCGGTCGCTGAATTCCCCGGTGCAAGGGGTTGGGGTTATGACGGTGTCGACCTGTTCGCTCCCCACCACACGTACGGGGGTCCGGAAGGTCTCATGCGGTTCGTGGACGCGTGCCACGCCCGTGGACTGGGCGCGGTGCTCGACGTGGTGTACAACCACCTCGGGCCCTCCGGAAACTACCTCCCTGAGTTCGGCCCTTACTTCTCGGAGCGTCACCAGACCAACTGGGGATCGGCGGTGAACTTCGACGGTCCCGGCAGCGACGAGGTGAGGCGCTTCGTCATCGACAACGCACGAACCTGGCTCGAGGACTACCACTTCGACGGACTCCGGCTGGACGCGGTCCACGCAATCGTCGACGACTCGGCTCTTCACATTCTCGAGGAACTGGCGGACACGGTCGATGCGCTGGCGGCGCACCTCGGTCGCCCTGTGTTCCTGATAGCGGAGAGCGACCGCAACGACCCACGCCTGGTTCGCTCCCGCGACGCGGGGGGTTACGGCCTGGACTCCGCCTGGGCAGACGAGTGGCATCACGCGCTGCACGCAGCGTTGACGGGGGAGCGGGACGGTTACTACGCCGACTTCGGGTCTTTGGAGTTGCTGGGCAAGGCTCTGCGTCAGGCGTGGGTGTACGACGGGATCTGGTCGGCGCACCGGCAGCGCCGGCACGGTCGTTCGCCGGCGGGTCTCGCCGGCGACTGTCTCGTCGTCTTCACGCAGAACCACGACCAGGTGGGCAACCGAGCTGCGGGGGAACGACTGGCGGCACTGGTGGGGGAGGGACGGTTGAAGGTAGCCGCAGCCCTGATGCTCACGTCCCCGTTCATTCCGATGATCTTCCAGGGCGAGGAGTGGGCGGCGGGGACCCCGTTCCAGTACTTCACCGACCACGACGATCCCGGCCTCGCCAGAGCGGTCAGCGAGGGCCGCAGGAACGAGTTCGTCCAGTTCGGTTGGGAGCCGAGGAGCGTTCCCGACCCGCAGTCGCCGGCCACCTTCGAGAGATCCAAGCTCGACTGGCAGGAGCTCGAGAAGGACACCCACGCCGCCATTTTCGATTGGTACAGGACTTTGATCTGGCTGCGCCGGCGCCATCCCGAGCTCAGCGATCCGAGGCCCGGATCGGTCGAGGTGGAGGTGCACGAGGTCGACGGCACGATCGTGGTGCGAAGGGGTTCCATCACTGTTGCCGTGAACCTGTCCCCGGCAGAGCGGTCTTTCCCGCTGCCCGCCGGCGCAGAGATCCTGGCCTACTCGGCCGGGTCGCCCCGCTTCGAACCGGAAAGGCTGCTGCTCCCCCCGGACTCCGTGGCGATATTCAAATCGCCCGGGTCTACGTGGTCTATATGACGGCCGGGCATGGGGTTGGGGCCCCATGCTCCGGAGGAGGACGGGGATGGGGCCCCGGCCGGGTCTATGTGCCGGGTCTATGTAATTGCGCCGAGTCGGGTGTGCTTGACCGAGTACATGTCCCGATCAGCTTTGGACAGAAGGCGAGGCACGGTGTCGCCCGGTTCGGAGAGCACCGCTCCGACGCTTGCACTGATCGTGGCGGTACCGACCTGCAGACTAAAAGGCCGCTCGAGCACCCGCGTCAGGCGATCGGCGACCGCCAGCGCCGCCGGCCGGTCGCCGACCCCGCTCGCGGCGACAACGAACTCGTCGCCGCCGAGCCGGGACACCAGGTCGGTGGCCGGGACTGCGCCCGCGAGACGCTTCGCAGCCAGCACCAGGAGCTCGTCGCCTGCCTCGTGGCCGAGGGTGTCGTTGACAGCTTTGAAACCGTCCAGGTCGGCGTAGAGGACCGCCACGGGCGCGCCGGAGGCGAGCCGGTCGCCCAGCCAGGCGTAGAGGTACTCCCGGTTGGGAAGCCCGGTCATCGAGTCGTGGGTCGCCATGTGCTCGAGGCGCCGGCGGGCGTCTCGAAGGTCGCTCACGTCCTGCCCGGTGACCACCATGCTCTGGACCACCGAGTCGTCGAGGAGGCTGGCGATCTCGAACCGCACCGGCAGGGGCAAGTCATGGTGAGCGCGGCGCATGTCCACTTCAACGGCGTCCCGGCTGCCGGCCTTCGCCGCTTTGATCGCCTGGCGAAGGTGCTCCCGATCCGCGGGAACCGCGAAATCGGACAAAGGAGCACCGATGACGTGGGACGGGTCGAATCCCAGCAGTCGGCCGAACGCCGCGTTGACGCTGGTGACTATTCCGTCTCCGTCAAGGCACAACACGATCGCCCTGGCGTGGTGCACCACCTGCTGAAAACGAACCACGTCGTTCCCGGCAATCTCCCACATGCGCCGGCGGGTTAGATCCCGGGCGGTGCACACGATCCCGCCGATGCCTTCGACCTCCCGGCAGTCGCGACCGACGATCTCCAGCCAGTGCCACTCGCCGCTCACATCCTTCACCCGGACCTCGATC
>CAZCCS010000212.1:0-5816 GCA_964497005.1 uncultured Acidimicrobiaceae bacterium
AGAGGGCAGGCAGCACCCCATCGAGAAGGTGGGAGCGGAGCTGCGGGCGATGATGCCGTTCATCACGGCCGGCTCGCAGCGGCCGCAAGACGTGTCGGGGGGTTGAGCGCCGTTTAACGCCGTCTGTGCCTCGGCCCCTCGGAGAGACGACGCCGTCCGCGTACCAGCAGCCACCCAGCGACGGTTGCCACGGTCAACACGCCGGCCGCGGCTTCGGCCGTCGGCACCACCGCAGCCCCCGATGATCGGGCCCTGATCACCTCAGCGGCGGAAGCTGCGCTCACCCGTGCGGCGGGCGCGGGAGAGTCTCCTGGCTGAGGCGCGGCCGCCGCCGGCTCCGGTTCAGCCACGGGCGGTAACTTCGGGTCGGTCGATGGCTCCGATTCGGCTGCGGTGGCGAAGCCCTGATCCAGGAGCATCCCGGCGGTCCTGTCGGGGGACACGCCGTTCATGACGACGGCAAGCATGTGGCGGCCGCCTCGGATCGCCGCAGCTGCGACGCACACCCCGGCCGGGACGGTGTACCCGGTCTTCACTCCCGCTGCTCCGGGATAGCTGTTCAAAAACGCCAGGTTATGGCTGGCCAACTGGTAGACGATGCCGTCAGGACCGGTGAACCGGTATGTCTTCGTTGCGACGATCCCCGCCAGGTAGGGATTGGCCATCAGGTCACGGGAGGCCACGGCGACGTCCCAGGCGCTCAGCAGGTTTCCGCCGCCGGCGCCGTCTTTCCCGTCGAGGCCGGCGGGATCGTGTAGCACCGGCCCGTCGGTCATTCCGATTTCAGACGCAGCCTGTTCCATCGTCGCGGCGAAGCCTTCCACCGAGCCGGAGATCTTCTCGGCCAGGGCGTACGAGGCGTCGTTCGAGGAGGAGATGAGAAGGGCGTGCATGGTGATGTCGTAGGGCCATTGCTGCCCCGTCTTCATTCCGACCTTGTCCGGGGAGACGTTGGCGGCCCGGTCGCTGACCGGTATCGCCGTGCCGGGAGTGAGCCAGTCAGCCGCGATGAGCGCGGTGAGGATCTTGGTGAGGGAGGCTGGGGGGAGAAGGGTGTGGACGTTTTGGGCGAGGAGCACCCGGCCGGTGTCGAGGTCGGCGAGTAGCTCAGCCTTGGCGGGGGGCGGACCGGACGCGGTGGTGGGAGGGGACGGAGGCTGGCCGGCGAAGGCAGGGGCCCACCATCCCCCAGCAGCCGTGACTACGGCTGAGAGCGCGAGCAGGAATCGGCTCGGGACGATCCAACGAGACTAGCGACGCCCTCCGCGCGCGGGGGGACGCGGACCGGGGACTTTTTTCCGTTTTAGAGGTGTTCGACGACGTAATCGATCGAGTGGGTGAGCGCTTCCACGTCCTCGGGATCGATCGCGGGGAACATGGCTATCCGCAGCTGGTTGCGGCCGAGCTTGCGGTAGGGCTCGGTGTCGAGGATTCCGTTCGCCCTCAGCACCATGGCGACGGTGGCGGCGTCCAATCGTTCGTCGAAGTCGATCGTCGCGACCACGTTGCTTCGCTCGTCCGGCTTGGCGACGAACGGGGCGCAGAAGCCGGTCTGCTCCGCCCAACCGTAAAGGGTGCGGGCGGATGTCTCGCTGCGGCCGGCGGAGAAGTCCATGCCGCCCCCCGCGAGGATCCACTCGAGCTGCTGGGCGAACATGATCAGCGTGGCAACCGCAGGCGTGTTGTAGGTCTGGTCCAGGCGGCTCTGCTCGATGGCGATGTTGATGTCGAGCGACGCTGGAGACCATCGGCCGGACTCCTTGATCCTGGCGGCTCGTTCGAGCGCAGCGGGCGACATGACTGTCGCCCACAATCCTCCGTCGGACGCGAAACCCTTCTGGGGGGCGAAGTAGTAGACGTCGACCTGGGCCGGGTCGAACCTGAGCCCGGCGGCTCCCGAAGTGGCGTCCACGGCCACCAGAGCGTCGCCGGCGCCGTCGGGCCGGCGGAGATCCATCATCACGCCGGTGGACGTCTCGTTCTGGGTCAGTGCGTACAGGTCGATACCGGCCTCGGCGCGCGCGTCAGGGTGGGTGCCGGGCGGGCTGGAGAACACCTCCGGCTCGGCCAGGTGCGGCGCGGCCTTGACCGCTTGGGCGAACTTGGAGCTGAACTCGCCGAAGCTCAGATGCTGGCTCCTGCTCTCGATCAACCCGAACGTGGCCACGTCCCAGAAGGTCGTGGTCCCGCCGTTGCCGAGCACCACTTCGTAGCCTTCGGGCAGCCCCCAAAGCTCCCGCAAGCCCGTGCGTATGCGGCCCACCAGCGACCGGACCGCCGTCTGTCGGTGGCTGGTGCCGAGCAGCGTCTTGCCCCCCGCACGGAGCGCCTCGACGGCCTCGGGGCGGACCTTCGAGGGCCCCGACCCGAAGCGACCGTCGCGCGGTAGGAGCTCGGCGGGAATTCGGATATCGGACGGAGTCGGGTTGGCCACTGTGAAACTATTGCAGGCGATGGCTCGCATCTCACAGCGCATATCCGCCGTCGCCGAGTCGGCGACTCTGGCAATCGACGCCAAGGCCAAGGCCTTGAAGGCGGCCGGTGAGGACGTCATCGGCTTCGGGGCGGGCGAGCCTGATTTCCCGACGCCGGAGCACATCGTCGAGGCCGCCGCCGAGGCTTGCCGGGACCCCCGCAACCACAAGTACACGCCGGCCGCAGGGCTGCCAGAGCTTCGCGAGGCCGTCGCCGCCAAGACCGCCCGGGACTCCGGTTTCGGGGTATCGGCGTCTCAGGTGCTGGTGACCAACGGCGGCAAGCAGGCGGTAGAGGAAACGTTCGCCACCTTGCTGGATCCAGGCGACGAGGTTCTCGTGCCGGCGCCCTACTGGACCACCTACCCGGAGGTGATCCGACTCGCCGGCGGTGTTCCGGTGGAGCTCCCCACCACGTTGGAGTCGGGCTTCAAGGTCAGCGTCGACCAACTCGAGAAGGCCCGGACCGGGCGCACCAAGGTTTTGCTGTTCGTTTCACCGTCCAACCCCACCGGCGCGGTCTACTCGCCGGCTGAGGTTGAGGAGATCGGGCGCTGGGCGGTTGAGCGCGGGGTGTGGGTGGTGACCGACGAGATATACGAGCACCTGGTTTACGGGTCGGCGCGGTTCACGTCGATGCCCGTGGCCGTCCCCGAACTTGCCGACAAGTGTGTGGTCATCAACGGGGTAGCCAAGACCTACGCGATGACGGGCTGGCGGGTGGGGTGGATGATGGGACCGCCCGACGTGATCTCAGCCGCTGCGAACCTGCAGTCGCACGCGACGTCCAACGTCTGCAACGTCGCGCAGCGGGCTGCTTTGGCGGCGTTGAACGGCGACCTGTCGTGCGTTGAGGCGATGCGCGAGACCTACGACCGGCGCCGGCGGACGATCGTCAGCATGCTCTCCGAGATCCCCGGCGTGGTTTGCCCCGAGCCGGAGGGAGCTTTCTACGCGTTCCCCAGCCTGGAGGGCTTGCTCGACCGGCCGATCGGGGGACGGACCGCGGCCACGTCGCTGGCGCTGGCGGCATTGGTGCTGGACGAGGCGAAGGTGGCCTTCGTGCCGGGGGAGGCGTTCGGTGCGGCGGGGTACGGGAGGTTCTCCTACGCTCTCGCCGACTCGGCGCTGGAGGAAGGGATCACCCGGATAGCCAAGCTCGTCGAGGGCTGACGCCTTGGCCCGAGTCCTGGTGACAGAGGAGATCGCCGAGCCCGGCCTGGTTTTGCTGCGGTCGGCCGGACACGAGGTCGACGTTCAGCTCGGGCTGTCTGCAGACGAGCTCTCGTCGGCGGTCGCTGGTGCCTCGGCCCTGATAATCCGGTCGGCTACACGGGTCACCCCGGCAGTGCTGGAAGCCGGTCGCGATCTGGTGGTCGTGGGCCGGGCAGGGATCGGGGTGGACAACGTGGACGTCGAGGCGGCCACCCGCCGGGGTGTGATGGTCGTCAACGCGCCGCAGTCGAACGTCCTGTCGGCGGCAGAGCACACCTTTGCGCTTCTGCTGGCCCAGGCTCGAAACGTGGCACAGGCGGACGCGGCGTTGAAGGCCGGTCGTTGGGAACGGTCGAAGTGGGAGGGGGTCGAACTTCACGGCAAGGTCCTTGGGGTGATCGGCCTCGGGCGTGTGGGCGCGCTTGTGGCCCAGAGGGCGGCTGCTTTCGGTATGCGGCTCGTTGCGTACGACCCTTACGTCAGCGCGGAGCGGGCCCGGCAGATGGGCGTGGAGTTGTTGCCTCTGGCCGAAGTCATGAGCGTGTCTGATTTCGTTACGGTCCACCTGCCGAAGACGGCCGAGACTGCCGGGCTGATCGGAGAGGAGGTTCTGTCATCGGCGAAGCGGGGGGTGCGGATCGTGAACACCGCGCGGGGCGGCATCGTCGACGAGAAGGCACTGGCTGCCGCAGTCGGGGACGGGACAGTCGGCGGGGCGGCGCTGGATGTCTTCGAGCAGGAGCCGGTGACGTCATCGCCATTGTTCGAACTGGAATCGGTAGTGGTCACGCCGCACCTGGGAGCGTCCACGCGAGAGGCTCAGGACAAGGCCGGGATCACTATCGCCGAGCAGGTCCAGTTGGCTCTCGCCGGCCAGTTCGTGCCGTTCGCGGTGAACATCGCCGCCGCCGAGGTTCCAGAGGCGGTCAAGCCGTGGTTGCCGGTTGCGGAAAGGCTGGGACGCCTATTCGGAGGCCTATCCCGTGAGCTTCCCGACGTCCTCGAGATCGAGTTCCAGGGCGGCCTGGCCGACGAGGACACCCGCGTGCTGGCCCTGGCCGTCCAGAAGGGCTTGTTCGGTGCGGCCACCGATGAGCCGGTGTCATACGTGAACGCTCCTCACCTGGCCGAGGAGCGGGGGATGGCGGTGCGGGCCACCTCGGGTCACGCCAGCGCCGGCGGGGCGGCGGGCTACTCGAATGTGGTGGTGGTTAGGGGAGGGCGGCATTGCGTAGGGGGCACGATGTTTTCGGACGGGTTGCCGCGAGTGGTGATGGTCGACGACCACGACATCGAGCTCCCGCTCGCCAGATGGATGTTGATGGTCCACAACGACGACCGGGTCGGCATGGTCGCCGCGGTAGCTTCCATCATTGCGGGAGCGGGTCTGAACATCGTCGACCTCAAGCTCGGGCGGAGTGCCGAGGGGGGCACGGCGATGATGGCGCTGACGTTCGAGTCCGCTGTTCCGGGGGAGGTGGTGGCGGCGCTGCTGGCGACGCCGGGGATCATCGATGCGGTCGCTTTGTCGGATGTTTGACGGCGGTTAGCGCGGTTTAGTGGGGTTAGTGGTTAGTTCGGCTCCGCCGGGGTCAGTTCGGGCCGGGCGGGTTGGGGTCGGGTCGGGTCGGGCCGGGTTCGGGCCGGGTTCGGGTCGGGTTCGGGTCGGGTTCGGGTCGGGTTCGGGTCGATCGTTTAGCGGGCTGCGCGGGTGAACCCGTCGGCCTCCGCCGCCTCGACCGTCGGGTAGCAGCGGTCGGCCACCGTCCGGTCGTACATGGGCATCCCCGGCACCCGATAGACCCGGCTGGAGAGCTTGACCTTCACCGGATGGGTCTGGAGAACCTCGGCGGTTCCGTTGGGCACGACCCAGACGGCGGACCCGCTGCTACTGGCCGCCGGCGCCGGCCTCTTGGAGGGCCGGGACGCCTTCTTGGTGCCCGCTTCGGTCTTACGGGGGGTGGCGGCGGTCTTGGGGCTAGGTGCCTGGGGCGGGGCCGGCTTCGACGTGCCGGCCGCCTTGCGGGGCTTGGCCGGCGCCTGGGAGTCGCGGGCGTCGCCGGCGCTGGTTGAGGCGGGCGCTGCGGGTGCGCCGGCCCTGGCCGCTGGCGCCGACCGCGCGCCGGC
>CAZCCS010000213.1:0-5798 GCA_964497005.1 uncultured Acidimicrobiaceae bacterium
GCTCGGGCTCGATATCGGCAATCAGGTGACGGGTGGACCACTCGAGATACGCCGCATCCTCATGGCTCGAAAGACCCGCCTCGGGCATTCCCAAACGTCCGCTATCGAGGAGCCAATCGGGTGCCGAGCGCAGGATGCGCCTCTGCCGTACACGAAGCTCGTCGATCTCCGCACAATCGAATGGGTGCCCGTCTTTCATCTTCCTGCCCCTTTCAATCCGCTTGGCTGCCAACTTGGCTGCCAAGCCCCCCATCTACGACCAACGGTGTCCGTCGCCGCAAGCGAAAACACTGGTCGGAGGCGGTGGGCGCAGAGGGAGTCGAACCCCCGACCTCATGCGCGTCATGCATGCGCTCTAACCAGCTGAGCTATGCGCCCGGGTGCGGCGAGCACCCTACCACGACCCTGCTGACCGGCCCTTCTGCATCGAGGCGATCTAGCTTTGTCGGCCGTGACTGTCATAGCGGCGATGCCGTCGCTGATCCCGGCTTACATACCGAGCCCTTCCACCAATGGGGTGAGCATCGGCCCGGTGCGCCTGCACCTCTACGGCGTCATGATCGCCATCGGCATCGCGGCCGCGGTGTGGCTCGCGGACCGCCGCTGGGTGGCGATCGGTGGAAAGCGCGGCACCATGTCCACCCTGGCCATCTGGGGAGTGCCGGGCGGGCTGATCGGATCCCGTGTCTACAGCCTCGCCACCAGCTGGCAGGTCGACACCGAGGGCCACTGGTACCGCGCGTTCGAGATCTGGCGGGGCGGTCTCGGGATATGGGGAGGGGTCCTCGGAGGCGTGCTGCTCGGCGCCGTCGGAGCGCGGCGCCACCATCTCCCCCTTCGACCGCTGCTCGACTGCGCGGCGCCCGCTCTGGCGCTCGCGCAAGCGATCGGGCGGTGGGGCAACTACTTCAACCAGGAGCTCTACGGGCGGCCCTCCAGCCTCCCGTGGGCGGTCAAGATCGACAACCCCCCGCCCCAGTACCCCAACGCCCACACGTTCCAGCCGACTTTCCTGTACGAGTCGATCTGGGACCTGATCGTCGTCGGTCTGGTCATATGGATCGAACGACGGTTCAGGATCCGCCGGGGTTTCCTCATCGCCGCGTACGCGGCGTGCTACACGTTCGGCCGGTTCTTTACCGAGTACCTGCGGATCGACACTGCTCACCGCTTTCTCGGCTTGCGCCTAAATGACTGGACAAGCATCGTCGTCTTCGCGGTCTCCGTCTTCGTCCTTGTGCGGTGGGGCCGGGCCAAGCCGGGAGAGGACCGGGCCGGCGACCCGCTTCCCCGATCGGCAGAGGACGCCGAAGTGACCCCGAATCAGGACTCCTCCGGCGACACGCTGCAAGCGACCGAGGACCCCCGGCCGGAAGCGGTCACCCAGGCCGCGGCCCCACGTAATAGGCCCGAGACCTGAACCTGGACGGGTTGGCGTACTCCTCGAGAGCGTGCGCCAACCAACCGGCCACCTTGGCCAGGGTGGCGATCGCCTGACCCGACTCGTGCGGCATCCCTGCGCAAAACGACAGCGCCCCAAGGCCCAGGTCGACGTTTGGCGGCGGAAAGCCCCGTTCGGAAGCCAGTTCCAGGATCCGCTCCACCACCGCGTGGCGTTCGGGCGGCCCGTCTACCTCGTCCAGGCGGGCAAGCAGCTCGCGTCCCCGAGGATCGCCCTGCGGATACAGCGGCATACCGAACCCGTGCGGCACGGTGCCCGTCTGGCGCAACCTCTCCCCCATCGCCCGCTCCGGCCCCACCACCAGCGAGTCCTCCAACATCCGCTCGACCTCCGTCGGGGCGCCGGTGCTTCCCGCAGCCCAACTCCCGCTCGGCGGCCCCAGCCCGGTCGAAACGACGGCGTAGGCATCGGCGCGGAACGAAGCCGCCACCCGGGCCGCCATCGTGGAGGGCGCGAGCTCATGGTCGGCTGAAAGCACCAGGGCGGCGTCCAAAACCGATACCCGCCCGGAAGTCGGTTCCAACGAGCTGAGGGCGCGCCAGACCCTCTCTGCGATATGACCCATGGAAAAAGAGTCGTCCAGTCCGCCTCCGCGCTCCCTGATGGTCAAGGTTTCCGCCAGCAAGGAAATGATCCCTCGGCCGATCACCGGAACCACCGCGGGGCTGAGGTCGTGGCGGAGCTCGTCGGTCAGGGCCGCCACGACGACGGCCAGCATGTACCGCTCCAGAGGGCGGCTCCCTTCGGGTACCGCTTCGAGCGCGTCGTTAACGGCGACATTGGCCGCGAGAGGTGTTCGCCAAACGTCAGCACGGTCGGGCCAGGTGCCGCTCCACAGCCAGCCGGCCACCTCCTCGAAGGATCGCTCCCGGCTCAGCTCCACCGCATCCAGCCCGCGAAAATAGAGGTGGCCGTCCGCGATGAGGGTGAGCTCGGTGACGAACAGCGGCTCGCTGGACTGCGCCGCCCGGTGGCCGGCGACTCCCCTCCCTGCCGCCGTACTTCCGGACACTCCGGGGGCCTGCCTTCGGCTGACCCTGTCGCCGTCGCTCCTGGCACGGCCCGAGCGCGCCAGGCGGGCTACGTCTCGGGGGTCGAACGTGCTTCCCCCGGCGTCCTTCTCCCGGGGCAGCAGACCCCGGCTCACGTACGCGTAAAGGGTGGCCGGCTTGACCCCGAGCAGCTCCGCAGCCTCGGACGCCGTCAACCGACGGTTGATCATTGATCAATCTTGATCTATATCGGCCGCAGGATCAAGATGGTCGCCATGAACGGCGTTGACGAGACGGTCAGTGTTCCTCCCGGTCTGAAGGGAGTCCAGGTCACCGATACCGAGATCGGTGACGTCCGGGGATCGGAGGGCTTCTACCACTACCGCCAGTACTCGGCGGTCGAGCTGGCCGAGAAGCGATCGCTCGAGGATGTGTGGCAGCTCCTGCTCGACGGTTCGCTCCCGGCCGATCAGGCCGCCAGCGAGCGGTTCGCGTCCCTCGTCCGGGCGAACCGCGAGCTGCCCGCGGGTGTCTCAGAGCAGCTCCCGGGGATCGTCGCAGCCAGCTCGACATCGGGTGATCCGGGGGGCAGCAACCTTCTCAGCTGCCTCCGGACCGCCCTATCGCTGGCCGGGTCCGCGTGGGGACTTCAGCCCATCTGGGACCTCGACGAGCAGCAGCTCCGATACGACCTGATCCGAATCTGCGCCGCGACACCAACCCTTGTGGCCGCCATCTACCGCCTGTCGCGCGGGTTGGAACCGGTTAAGCCGGACTCCGAGCTGCCCCATGCCGCCAACTACCTGTACATGGTCACCGGGGAGAAGCCGGAGCCCGATCTGGCCAGGGCGCTCGAGCAGTACCTCATCCTGACGGTGGACCACGGCTTCAACTCCTCGACGTTCACAGCACGAGTGATCGCGTCGACCGGCGCCGATGCTGCGGCGGCGGTGGTGGGAGCTATCGGCGCGCTGTCGGGACCACTCCACGGCGGGGCCCCCAGCCGCGCGCTCGACACCATCCACGCGATCGGGTCGCCCGAGCGTGCCGAGGACTACATCCGGGGTCTGTTGTCCCGGGGAGAGCGGGTCATGGGTTTCGGCCACGCGGTCTACCGCACCGAGGACCCCAGATCGGCGATGTTGAGCGGCGTGGCCCAGCGCCTCGGCGGCGGCCTGGTCGACCTGGCCGTCCAGGTGGAGAAGACGGTGCTGGAGGTGCTGGCGGAGACCAAGCCGGAGCGCCCCCTGTACACCAACGTCGAGTACTACGCCGGTGTCGTGATGGACAGATGCGGCCTGCCCGAAGAGATGTTCACGCCGACATTCGCCGTCAGCAGGGTCATCGGATGGTGCGCCAACATCGCCGAGCAGGGCCGTGAGCGCAAGCTGATCCGCCCGTCCGCTCGCTACGTCGGGCCACCGCCGCCCGCCCCTGTCCCGAAGGCGGACTGACCCGAAGCCGGATTAGCCAGGCTGCCGAGCTTCGATCAGCTCCGCGTAGCGGTCGAGCACCTTCATCACCTCGGGTTCGGGTGCCGCCGGCAGCCGGAACACGCACTCGGTCACCCCGATGTGCTCGAAATGGTCGAGCTTGCCGTGGTCCGGGAGAGACCCGAACGGGACGACCTCCAACGCGGCGGGGTCGCGCCCCGCCTTCGAAACCAAATCCCGCAAGCGGGGCAAAGCCTCCGTCAGGCCCGCGCCTCCAATAGGGATCCAGCCTTGGGCGTACTCCGCCACGTGGGCGAACAGCTCAGGGCCGCCGCCCCCTCCGATGAGGATCGGGAGAGGATGCTGGCGCGGCTTGGGCCACGACCAGGTTCCCGGAAATCGAACGTACTCCCCCTCGAACGACGCGACTTCGTGTTCCCAGATGGCTCTCATGGCCAGAACGTGCTCCCGCGTCCGGGCACGGCGGGTGGCGTAGCTGACACCGTGATCCTCCATCTCGTCGACGTTCCAGCCGAAGCCGACTCCCATGCGGAACCGCCCCCCACTCTGCCAATCGAGGCTGGCTGCGGCCTTCGCGGTGACGATCGGGTCGCGCTGCGCAACCAGGGCTATCCCGGTCCCGACGGTTAGCCGCTCGGTGACCGCCGCCGCGGCACTGAGAGCCACGAAAGGGTCGACGGTGCGGCGGTATTCCTCTGCCATTGGTTCCCCACTGGGCGCGGGGGTGCGCCGGCTGATCGGGATATGGGTGTGCTCCGGCAGCCAGAGCGAGTGAAAACCCCGGTCCTCGGCGGCCTTCGCGAGCGTGACGACGTCAATCGTCTCGTCGGTGAGAAAGATGGTCAGCCCGTAGCGCACGAGCTGACCTTAGAGGGCGATGGGAGACGCCCCGCTTACTGGACCTCGGTGCCCCCGTCAGGAGAACCGACCCCAGGGCCGTACCCTCCCACGCCTCCCCACAGAACTCCCGTCGAACCGGCCGGAGGATTTGTGGTGCTGCCGTTCGGCCCGGCCTTGCCACCGGGACCGCCCTGGAACCCGAATCCGCTGCGGCTCGACTGGATCTTGGTGACATCGACGATGTCGGTGGCGGTGTCACTGCCGTTGTGCTGCGTGGCCACGAGGCGCACCTGGTCTCCCTTGGTGACGGCGCTGATGCCGCCGGCCTGGGAGTCGACGACGGTGGTCGGGTCGACCGTGTAGGTGTGGGTGTAAGTCGAGCTCCCGGTGCCGCTGGCGAGAGTGATCGAGGTAGTGCTGACGGCAGAAACAGTCCCCACCTGGAATTCCACCGTCTTCAGCGTGCCATCCGGCTGCTGGAGTGTCGCCTGTCCGTAAAGCACCTTGCCTCCGACGCCCAGCCCACCGAAGCCGCCGGGGCCGAACGCGTAACGGCCGTGGGGACCTTTCGCGTGCCCGCCAGGTTCGGTCGTGGGCGTCGTGGTGGTCGGGGCGTTCGAGGCGGCAGGTGTCGCCGGCGACGATCCGCCCGAACTCGCGGCGTACGCGATGCCCGCGCCGCTCAGTGCCAGCGCGCCGGCCAGCCCGCCGGCGAGGGCGACACGCGGGAAACGTCGCGGTGGCGGTGGCTGCAACGGCCCGTAGACCGGGTCCCAATGGTGTTCGGGTTCGGGGGAGGCGGTCGGCTCGTGCTCCATGGCTACCTCGCTTGCTGTGCTGCGACGACTCAAGTGCCGTCCGGGGCGCATCATGCACCATCAGCATGAAGAAAACCTGAAAACCCCCTGAGTGTCGCATCGCACCCAGCTGGCAAAGCACCGAACGCCGCCCAACCTCAGCCGAGGACGACGCTTTTGAGGTACAAACGAGCTTTCCGGTGCAAACTTGCCGGTTTTTGTTCCGCACGTCCCGAAGAGACGAGATGTCCCG
>CAZCCS010000214.1:0-5788 GCA_964497005.1 uncultured Acidimicrobiaceae bacterium
AGGTGACCTTCTGCTCGACCGGGTTCTGGGCATGTAGCCGCCCCTCGGCGAGGAGCCTCTCGAGCAGCTGGGTGTGGTGAACGACCTCGAAGTTGCCGCCCAGCGCCGGGTACTCGTTCGCGATCGAGTTGAAGCAGTGAGGGCAGGAGGCAACGACCTTCTTGACGCCGACGTCCTTCAGCGTCTCGATGTTCATCTGAGCCTGGGTCTGGAAGAGGTACTCGTTGCCGAAACGCCTGGCCGGATCGCCCGTGCACGACTCGCGGGGACCGAGGACCGCGAAGGAGACGCCCGCGCGGTTGAGGAGCCGGGCGATGCTCTGGGTCGTGCGGCGCGCCCGCTCGTCGAGTGCGCCGGCGCACCCGACCCAGAACAGGTACTCGACCTCGTCGGGAATCGTGCCCGACACGACCGGAACTTCGAAGTCGAGCCCCTCGGTCCAATCCAGGCGATGGCTCTGGCCGAGACCCCACGGGTCGCCCTGGTTCTCGATGTTGCGCAGCATGAGCCCGCCCTCGCTCGGAAAACGAGCCTCCATCAGCACCTCGTACCGCCGCATGTCGAGGATGGTGTCAACGTGCTCGATGTCGACCGGGCACTGCTCGACGCAGGCGCCGCAGGTGGTGCACGACCAGAGAACGTCTTCCTGGATCACGTCGGGGACCAAGGGCTTCGAGGCAACGCCGGCGCCGTCGGCCCTATCACCATCTGTTCCGTCACCGTTCGCGGGCTTCCCGGAAAGAAGGTCCTGAGCCGAAGCGAACATGTGGTCCCGCAGGTCCATGATCACCAGCTTCGGCGACAACGGTTTGTCGGTCGCCCATGCAGGACACTGGTCCTGGCAACGCCCGCACTCGGTGCAGCTGATGAAATCCAGCCTCTGCTTCCAGGAGGTGTGGGCGATCAGACCGGTCCCGAAGACCGTGTCCTCATCCATCTTCTCGGGGTCCAGGTCGGGAGTGGTCCCCAGCGCGCCGAGAGCCTTGGGCCGGCGGGAGAAGATCACGTTGGGCTCGGACACGTAGATGTGCATGTGCTTAGAGTTCAGAACGAACACGAAGAAAGCCCACAGCACGAATATCTGGGCGAGGATGAAGAAGGTCTCGATGTGCATGTTGGTGCTGTGGCTGAAGCCGGACAGCGCGGCGCCGACTGTGCGTGACGCGAACGGCCACCAGCTCTTCCCGTAAGGAAAGTCGCCGGTGTTCACCTGGGCGCCCCTGTACAGCAGCAGGGTGGCGACCACCAGGAAGATCATGAACAGGGTGAACCAGGCCGCCCCGGTGTGAGAGCCGTAGAAACGGCTGGAGCGCTTCTCGCGCTCCGGGCTCTTCACGACCCGGATGATGCTGAAGGTGATGATCGCCACCAGCACGCCGACCGTCACCAGATCCTCGACGAAACCGAGGAACACGCTGGTGCCGATGCCCGGGATGGAGAAGGTCTTGTCGAAAAGAGCCCCGTACGCCTCGATGATCGTGAGGAAGAGGATGATGAAGCCCCAGAACACGAGGAAGTGCGCTATGCCCGGGACCGGCCGGCGCAGCAGCTTTCGCTGACCGAACACGTCGAGCAGTTCGGCCTTGAGCTGAGCGCCCAGGTTGGCCAGACGCCCAGGCGCCGGCTTGCCGTTGGTCACTAGGCGGAACAGGAACCAGCTGCGATGGGCAACGAGCAGAACCCCGATGCCGCTGATCGCCAAGCCGATGGCAATTCTGAGAGCCACTCACATCCTCCAGGGCGTCCGGCCGAACCGAACATGCCGGATCAAAGCGACCGGCAACCCTAGCCGGAACGCTTATGGAGTGCCCAAACCGCCGGAATGTCTATCCAAAAACGAATACACGTCGGTCAGGTCCACGCCCGGGTGCGGGCTGAACACCACCGTGTCGGTCGGCAGACCGGAAACGAAGTGGCTGTGGTCGCGGGCCGATGGCCACGCCACGCCCTCCCAACGCTTGACCGCGTCGGCGTGAGGGCGCCGGCAGCACTCCGGGTCCGGGCAGCGCGACACCGTCCGGCGCGCCGTGTCGCTTCCCCGGAACCAGTGCGCCTCCTCCTCCCGTGTGCCCACGGTCACCGAGGTACCCCGGTCCTGTTCCACCCCTATATGGGTGCAGCACCAGAAGGTGCCGGCGACGGTTTCTGTGTACTGGTAGTGCACCGCGTACGAGTCCTCCGACTCGAACGCCTGCCGGCTCGACCACCACCTGCACAGGCGCTGCCCCTCGACGGTGCCGTCGGAGTCGGAGGGGAAGACGACGCCGTCGTTTTCGTAGGCCTTCCACAACAGGCCGTCGGCGTCGGAGCGCTGGAAGTGCACCGGTATCCCGAAATGCCGGGTGATCAGGTTGGTCAGCCTGTGCGCCGCCATCTCGTAGGAGATGTAGAACATCTCGTTGAGGTCCTCGACCGAGATGTCCTGTCTGGCCTTGGCCTCGCGCAGCGCCCGCACGACCGCCTGCTCGGGGGCGAGGAGGGCGCCCGCGAAGTAGTTGGCCTCGACCCGCTGGCGGACATACGACTCGAAGTCGGCCGGATCGCGATGGCCGAGGGCGAACCGCCCGACCGTCTGGGCGATCACCGACCGGGCGGATCGGGTCCCCCGGGTCAGGTTCCTCTGGGGAACGTAGATGACCCGGTGGCGCAGGTCGCTGATCGACCGGGTCGAGGGCGGGAGATCCTGTACCCGGGCAATGGTGAAACCGAAATACGCGGCCAGGTCGGTGAGGTTCCGCTCCGAGACAGCCCCCTGGCCCGCGTACCCGACGGCCGACAGGGCCTCGCCGGCGACCCGCTCGATCTCCCCGAAGTAATTGTCCCGCTTGCGCATCTCGTCGCGCATGGCTGCGTTGGCCGCCCGGGCGCCGGCGCCGGCTGAACCGCCGTCGTGGTGCGCCCCAGTGTCGGTGGCCGGCGCCGAGGCCGACAGCTCCCGCACTTTTTCGAACAACCCGACCAGGTGCTCGAGGGCGGCGTCGTCGAGCCGGGCGCTCGGCCGCAGGTACGGCAGGCGCAGGGCCTGGTAGCGGGGCTCCTCCTGCATGTGGGCGAGAGCCACCTCGAGCTCCGCCCGGCGGTTCGGGGCGGTCGGCGCCAGCAGATCCCCGGGGCTGCACCCGAGAGCGGAGGCGAGCTGGTTGACCGTCGACAAGCGGGGCTCGCGGTGGCCGTTCTCCAGCTGCGAGAGGTAGGACGGGGGCCTGCCCACAGCCTCGCCGAGGGCCTCGAGGGTCAACCCGGCTTCCCGGCGGAAGTGCCGGAGGCGGTGTCCGAACACCAGGGGATCGAGAGGTTCCGACGAGATCACAACCGAAAGTTTCTCACTTCTTCACGCTGAGCGCAACCTCTGAGGTTGTTCAACTCGACAACTCTGGCGATTTTTTCCATAATCAATAGGTGCCTCGCAAGAACGTCAGCTTCACACCGCACCCCCAAGCCGAACGGGTCCTCACCCCCGAGGCCGTCGACTTCGTAGCCGAGCTGCACGACCGCTTCGACACCCGGCGGCGGGAGCTGCTCGCCGAGCGGGCCGCTCGTCAGGCCCGGTTCGACGCCGGAGAGCGCCCCGACTTCCTCGAGGAGACCGAGGCCATCCGGCTCGGCGGGTGGACCGTGCCCGAGGCCCCGAAGCCGCTGCGCGACCGGCGCGTCGAGATCACCGGCCCGGTCGAGCGCAAGATGATGATCAACGCCCTCAACTCGGGGGCCAAGGTCTTCATGGCGGATTTCGAGGACGCCAACTCCCCCACGTGGGACAACGTCGTCAGCGGTCAGCTCAACCTTCAGGACGCGGTGCGGGGGACGATCGAGCTGGTCACCTCCGAGAAGACCTACCGGCTCGCCGACGAGACCGCCACCCTGGTGGTTCGTCCCCGCGGCTGGCACCTAACCGAGAAGCACTTCACCATCGACGGCGAGCGGATCTCGGCCAGCCTGTTCGACTTCGGTCTGTACGTGTTCCACAACGGGCGCGAGAGCCTCTCCCGCGGGTTCGGCCCCTACTACTACCTCCCCAAGCTGGAGGGGCATAAGGAAGCCAGGCTCTGGAACGACGTCATGTTCGCGGCGGAGGATCTGCTCGGGCTCGACCGGGGATCGATCCGGGCGACGGTTCTCATCGAGACGATCACCGCCGCGTTCGAGATGGACGAGATCCTCTACGAGCTGCGCGACCACATCTGCGGGCTCAACGCCGGCCGGTGGGACTACATCTTCAGCGTCGCCAAGCGGTTCCATCGGGACCCCGCGTTCGTGCTCCCGGACCGCTCCCTCGTGACCATGACGACTCCGTTCATGCGTGCTTACACCGAGCTTCTCGTGAAGACCTGCCACATGCGCGGCGCCCACGCGATCGGCGGGATGGCGGCCTTCATCCCCAACCGGCGCAAGCCCGAGGTCACCGAGGCGGCCCTTGCCAAGGTCACCGAGGACAAGCGCCGGGAGGCCGGCGACGGCTTCGACGGCACATGGGTCGCCCACCCCGATCTGGTCGCAACCGCGATGGCCGAGTTCGACGCCGTCCTCGGCGACCGCCCCAACCAGCTCGACCGCCAACGGCCCGAGGTGGCCGTCGGTCCCGGGCGGCTCCTTTGCGTCGACCGGCCTCGGGACGGCATATCCATGGCGGGGCTGAAGACCAACATCTCGGTCGGTTTGCGCTACCTCGCTTCCTGGCTGTCGGGCACGGGCGCGGCGGCGATCGACGACCTGATGGAGGACGCCGCGACCGCGGAGATCAGCCGGGCGCAGGTGTGGCAGTGGGTGCACCACCACGTGACCCTCGCCGGCCCGGAGCGCGCACCCGTGACGGCCGAACTGGTCCGCGGGATGCTCGACGACACGGAAAAAGAGCTGGCCGATGCTGGCTACGAGGGCGAGCTGATCCGCAACGCCCGGAGTGTTTTCGAGCAGGTGGCCCTCGCCGACGAGTTCATCAACTTCTTGACCCTGCCCGCTTACGAGCTACTTCCCTAACCCGACCAACTTCCCTGACCGAAAGGACCACCCCCGTCATGCCTTCCCCCTTCGAGACCGCTGTCAACGACCTCGAGCGCCAGTGGGCGAACGATCCGCGTTGGAACGGCGTAGAGCGCACCTACAGCGCGGCCGACGTGGTTCGCCTGCGCGGCTCGGTCCCGGTTGAGTTCTCGCTGGCACGCCAAGGTGCCGAGCGGTTGTGGTGGCTCCTTCACAACGAGGACTACATCAACGCGCTAGGCGCCATGACCGGCGGCCAGGCGGTCGAGATGGTGAAGGCCGGCCTCAAGGCGATCTACCTGTCGGGTTGGCAGGTCGCCGCGGACGCCAACCTGTCGGAGCAGGTCTACCCCGACCAGAGCCTTTACGCAGCCAACAGCGTTCCGGCTGTGGTCCGCCGGATCAACAACGCGCTGCGCCGGGCGGACCAGATCGAGTGGGCCGAGTCGGCGGGCAAAACGGGGGCGGGCGCTCCCCGGCACTGGATGGTCCCGATCGTGGCCGACGCCGAGGCGGGCTTCGGTGGCCCGCTGAACGCCTTCGAGCTGATGAAGGCGATGATCGAGGCCGGCGCGGCCGGGGTGCACTGGGAGGACCAGCTCTCCTCGGAGAAGAAGTGCGGTCACATGGGGGGCAAGGTCCTCATCCCGACCGGCCAGCACATCAGGACCCTCTCGGCGGCCCGCCTTGCGGCCGATGTCTGCGGCGTTCCTTCGATCGTTGTCGCTCGCACCGACTCGCTGGGGGCAACTCTTTTGACCAGCGACGTCGACGAGCGCGACCGCGAGTTCTGCACCGGAGAGCGCTC
>CAZCCS010000215.1:0-5785 GCA_964497005.1 uncultured Acidimicrobiaceae bacterium
AATGGCATGGACATCGCCGTCGCCCGCGGCCTGGCCTACGCGCCGCACGCGGACCTGATTTGGTGCGAGACGTCGACACCGGACCTCGAAGAGGCCCGCACCTTCGCCGAGCGGATCAAGGCCGAGTACCCCGACAAGTTGCTGGCCTACAACTACTCCCCGTCTTTCAACTGGAAGAAGCATCTCGACGACGAGACCATCGGCCGCTTCCAAAAGGAGCTCGGTTCGATGGGCTACGCGTTCCAGTTCGTCACCCTCGCCGGCTGGCACGCGCTGAACGAGTCGACGTTCGCTTTGGCCCGCGGCTACTCCGAGCGGGGCATGTCGGCTTACGTCGAGCTTCAGCAGCGGGAGTTCTCCCTCGAGTCCGAGGGCTACACCGCGACCCGCCACCAGCGTGAGGTCGGCGCCGGCTACTTCGACGACATCATGACCACGCTCACCGCGGGCAAGTCCTCGACCCTCGCGCTGCACGGGTCCACCGAGGAAGAGCAGTTCACCAAGTAGGACTGCTACCGGGCCCGGTGGGTCCGGTCTACAACATCGAGGACCGACTCGGCGGCTCGAGCACATAACGCGTACTATCCGCGCTCATGCCAGGCCCCTTGGACGCTTACACCCGCGAGAGCTTCACCGCCGGCGGGATCACTCACGACATCTACCGTGCCGGCTCTGGGCCGGCCGTGATAGTGATCGCGGAGATCCCGGGGATGACCCCGAAGGTGATTGAGTTCGCCGACAAGGTCCGCGATCTTGGTTGCACAGCGGTCATGCCCCACTTGTTCGGGACTCCCGGAAAGCCGGCCAGCGGCAGATATGCGATGGAGACCCTCGCGAAAATCTGCGTGTCGCGAGAGTTCTCCTCGCTCGCTCTCGGGCATACCGGACCGGTCGTGTCGTGGCTGCGCGCTCTGGCAAGCAAGGAGCACGAGAGGTGCGGCGGACCCGGTGTCGGGGTTGTCGGCATGTGCTACACCGGCGGCTTCGGTCTGGCGATGGCCATCGACGATTCAGTCATCGCGCCCGTTCTTAGCCAGCCTTCCCTCCCGTTCCCCGTCACCAAGTCGAGGCGCTCGGACATCCAGATATCGGATGCCGATTGGAAGCGCATTCAGCAACGAGCCGACGAGGAAGGCCTGTGCGTGATGGGTCTACGCTTCACAGGAGACAAGGTCGTGCCGGCTGCGCGCTTTCGGGCGATCAAGGAGAAGCTGGGCGACCGGTTCATCGCAGTCGAACTCGACTCTTCCTCCGGCAACCCTCACGGCCATCCTGCCGCCGCTCACTCCGTATTAACGGAGCACCTCGACGACCGGCCCGGCACGCCTACCAGGGCTGCACTCGACGGTGTTCTCGAGTTCTTCCGGAGCCGACTCGTCAAAACTGAGACCGCGCCGGCGGAATAGGTCAGGCTGCGACGAGGACCTTGCGTCCCAGCGGTAGCTGAGCGCAGAGCACGACTGAGTCCACGA
The DNA here is from genome assembly GCA_964497005.1 of uncultured Acidimicrobiaceae bacterium. Taxonomy (GTDB): domain Bacteria; phylum Actinomycetota; class Acidimicrobiia; order Acidimicrobiales; family Palsa-688; genus DASUWA01. The sequence goes on from CAZCCS010000215.1 coordinate 1,473, forward strand.
CTGTTCCGTCGAGCCTGCTTCTGTAGATATCCACCGTTCCCGTCGCGCTGTGATGAACCACCGCCCAAGCCGACGTGCGGCCGGTGCGAACGCAGTCGACGGCAACGTCGGACGCCGGCGCGCACACCCAGCAGGCACCGTCTTGCCCGCTCATGGACAGCACCAGGTATTGGCCCCCGACGCCGTGGCCGATCGCGACTTCGGTGCCGTCAGCGGCGGTGAACGCCTCGCCCAGCCGCAAGTGACCTGGCACCTTCTCCATGCCTTCGGTTGTCGGCAAAAGACGCCTAAATCTTGAAGGTTTCCAGCCCCCACGCCGCCTCGAAGGTGGACCCTTCGGACAGAACGACCGTCCCGTCTTGGTTGCGAAGCATGTCGGGTGCACAGGTCATCGGCTCTATTGCGATGCCTCTGCGCCGGCGAAACTCCTCGGGAATGGTGTCGCCGGTGTAGACCATCAGGTGGGTGAATTGTTCGTCCATCCAAAGCCGCGTCCCCGTGCCACCGGCGTGTTCCCCGCCGGCGTGACGCACTTCCACAATGGCCCTTCCGGTCGAGTCGCGCTCGAGGTCGGTGAATGCCACGTCGAGCTTCGCTCGGCCAACCCGGTGAGGCGTGCGGAAGTCGTCGTCGGTGCCGTCAACCGGCTCTTTCGAAACGGGGAGTCCCCGCTCGTCACTCAGGTACGACGTTCCCGCCGGCACGTGAAGGACCAGGTCATCGACGAGCCCCCCGAAGGCGGCGAGGTAGGGGTGCCAGCCGATGCCGATGGGGCACGACCCGGGACCGCCCGCGTTGGTCACTGACGTCGTGACCGTCAGGCCGGACTCGCCAAGGTCGTAAGCCACCGCCAGGTCGAGCTGCCATGGCCACCCCGGCTGGGGAAACAGGCGACACCGCATCAGCAGCCTGGAGGATCCGGGAGCGTTGTCGTTGCCTCCCTCATCGGGAGACCACGGCAGCCACCGAACCAACCCGTGGATCGCGTTCCCGTGTTCGGGCTCGTTGAGCGGAAGCTGGTAGGCCACCCCCTCCCATTCCCATCGCCCGTCGGCCACCCGGTTGGGCCAGGGAGCAAGAAGCTGGCCTCGACCGCCGCTGCACATGTCCGTTTCGTCGTAGCCGTCGACTACGTCCTGGCCGTTCGAGCGATAGGTGCGGATGCCCCCTCCGACCTCCGCCACCACCAGCTCCTGGCCAGCGTCGGCGAGCCGGAACTGGCGGCCTGAAGGGGACAAGGCCGAGGATGACGAGGCCGGAGATGACGTGGCCGGGGACGGGTTGGGCTGGGACACCCGGCCATGCTCGCGCGCCGCCGGCGTGCCCGCGGACGCCGCCGGCCCCAGCTGGGCACGCCGGCGTAACCGCAGACGCGACGAAGGGCCCGGCGGGGGGAAGCCAGGCCCTTCGCATAACCGCTCTCGGTCCAGCGGGGGGGATACCGGCCGAAGCGTCTCCTTCATTATGACAACGCCACGGGTATCAAGCAAACAGTTTTGACAGATGAAGTCCATCGCCTATAGAGATGGGACTCCACCGTCCGGGCGCCGGCAGCGAAGCAAATCGCCTCGGGATTTACTTCAATCGGCTGAGCGGCACAGAATGGTAGACGCCGCTGCAGTCGAACCCCGTCGTCGGGTGGATCCGGGCAAACTGACCATTAACTACCCCGATGATGACTACGCAGTGGCTGCCGATCTTCTGGCCGGGATCGCTAGGGGCGATCAAGCCCTGCGCGTCGAAGGTTGTGATGCCGGCCAACGCCTGCAGGGTCGACGCCTGGTCGACTCGCGCTCCCGCCGCCGACATCGCCTGTAGCAGCAGGGCGCCCGCCGCCCACGCCGACACGCCGAAGATATCGGCTGTGGCACCGGGGTGGGCCTGGTCCAGGGAGGTCAGGAAGGTGTTGACCGCCGGGACGCTGGCCCGGTCTGCTCCCAGGTACAGCGGATAGGGGAGCGCTGCGTAAGCAATGTTGTTGGCAAGCGACGCGTTACCGAGGAGCTTCAGGAGCTTGGTGTCGTACACGGTCGCGCCGATGACGGCGTCTGGGCGGAAGTTCTGCTGAGCAGCCTGCTGCAGGAAGCTGATGTCGTTGCTGACGGCGGCCGCCCCAAGGTCCACGATCTTCACGCCTTCGTTCTTCATCCTAAGGATGTCGCTGGTGAAGTTGGTCTCGAGCGGACCGAAGGTTCGGGTGTATACGTACTTGTAGCCGAGCGACTCGGCAGTGAGCATCTCCTCCTTTCCGTTGGCTGCGGCGGGCGCGCCGACCAGTGAGGCTGTATGGGTGATGTCCTGGGGGAATCGGCTCTTGAAGTACGCGTACCCGGTCGTCTGGAAGCCAGGAGGGCCGGGGCTGGGAGCGAACACGTTGGGAACCGAGTAGAGGGTCGGGTCGAGTTCGGCGCCTTGCAGGTCGATCAGGTTCGGGTTGGCGGCCAGCACGGATTTTCCGCAGGTGTCTTCGAGGGTGTAGGTGCCCACCATGGCAAACACTTGGCTGGCGTATTGCTGAAGAGTGTTGGTGTAGACGTTGCAGTTGAACCCGTCGTCGGTTCTCAGGACCTTGACGGTGTGGCCGGCGATGCCGCCCTTTGAGTTGATGTAGTCGACCCACGCGTCAAGCCCGTCGTTCGCTCCCTGGAACAGCCCTGGCACGGGTCCGGAGGTGGTGGTGATCTGGCCGATCGTGATCGTTGTCGCAGTCACACCCGGACCGCTGATCGTGCCGGTCACCTGCGGCGGAGGGGACAACGTTCCTGCGGGTCCGGGAGCGGTTCCGGAGGCTGAGCCCAAGGTGGTGGGCGTGGATGAGTGCGTAGTGGAAGAGCAGGCACCCAGCAGCAGGGCAACTGCGCCTCCCGCCGCCAGCCAGGCTCGCGACCTGCGTCTCACGATGGTCATGTGGCATCACCTTTCATGTAGAGGGCGGCAGTCACGGCTGGCTCTCCATCGGCCCCCCGCTTCAGCCTTCCTTCGCCGCCGACCAGAACGGCGCCTTCAACTCCCGCTTCAACACCTTCCCCGAGCCCGTCTTCGGCAGTTCGTCCACAAAGCTCACCGACCGGGGCACCTTGTACTTGGCGAGGTGCTCTCGTGCGTAGGCGATCACCTCGTCCGCCGTGAGATCCGGACGGGCCGGCACGACCACCGCGTGGACGCTCTCGCCCCACTCCTCGTTCGGGATCCCGAAAACAGCCACCTCGTACACGTCCGGATCGTCATCCAGCGCGGCCTCGATCTCCGCCGGGTAGATGTTCATCCCTCCGCTGATGATCATGTCGTTTTTGCGGTCGGCTATGTAGAAGTAGCCCTCCTCGTCGAAGTACGCGATGTCCCCGACCGTATGGAAGTCCCCCCGCGTCGCCGCCCGGTATTTTTCCTCCGCCTTGTAGTAGGAGTCGAACACCGTCGCCGACCGCACGTACAGCTCTCCGGTCTGGTGTGGCTCGGTCACCTCGTTGCCGTCTTCGTCGAAGAGCTTTATCTCGATGCCCGGGGCCGCTTTGCCGCACGAGCCGGGTTTGCGGAGATGGTCCTCAGGGGCCAGGACAGTGTCAACGCCGAGCTCGGTCGAGCCGTACACCTCCCACAACGAGTCCGGCGGAAAATCGGCCAGGTACAACTTCTTCAACGCCAGCGTCCACGGCGCGGCGTTCGCGATCAGACGCTTCATCGACGAGCGGTCGTAGCGGGCCTTCACTTCTTCAGGCAGGCTGCACACCATCCTTATGGGAGTGGGCGCAGTGAACGTAGTCGTCACCTTGTACTGCTCGACGAGGCGCAGCCAGTCCTCGGGTTCGAACTTGTGCTGCACTACGACCGTGTTGCCGAGAGCGTGCGCGACCGCGGCGAAACCGCCCGGCCCCGAGTGGTAAAGCGGCCCCGTGGTGATGTACACGTCCTCGGGCACGTAGCCGATCAGCGCGACCAGCCTTGCGCCTGTGGCGGGATCCAATGAAGCGGATCTGACCGCGCCCTTCGGCTTGCCGGTGGTTCCCGACGTGTAGATCATCGTCGTCCCCGTGACCGGGCCGCCTTCGCCGCCGACCTCGGGCGGCTGGAACGATTCGGGGTACTTGGCGACCGTCCGCTCGAGCGATCCGTCCCCATCGAAGACAAGCACCTCGCGCACCTTCGGAAGCTGAGAGCGAATGCCGGCGATCAGGTCTTCGTACTCGGCGTCCACGTAGACCACTTCGGCGTCGCTGTTGTCCACGACGTACGCCGCTTCTTCGGGAGTCAGCCGGTAGTTCAACGGGACGCCGATCGCGCCGACCTTGCGGATCGCGTGGGTCATAGCGAGGAGC
>CAZCCS010000216.1:0-5777 GCA_964497005.1 uncultured Acidimicrobiaceae bacterium
CCCGACGACGACCCGACGACGACCCGACGACGACCCGACGACGACCCGACGACGAATAGTGGAACATAAGTGCGTCTCCCTGGCTTTTTGTGGCAAGAGCCCCGCTGGGAGTCGGTCCCGTTCGTTCCACTATGCGGCCGGAGCGCGCGCAAAGGTTCCACAAAATCCGAAAAGGCGGTAGCCACCCGCGGACCAATCAGATGCAACGCCTCTTGGCGCTGCGGTCTTTACTTCACTCCGACCGAGACGGTCGGTCAGCTGTACCGGTCGAGGATGCTCGACTCGGCGAGCCGGGCAAGCCCGTCTTTGATCGTCCGGGCGGTGGCGGGGTCGACATCCGGTACCGCTTCGAGATCCTCCACGGTCGCCCGCATGATCTTCTGCAGCGCTCCGTAGCGGGACACGATCGACTCGATCAGAGGCTCGGGAATGCGGGGAATCCGGCTCAGGAGGCGGAAGCCCCTCGGCTGGAGGCTGGATTCGAGGTCTGCGCCCTCCTGTAGGTCGAGGACCGCGGTCACCGCGTTGGGATTGAGGACCTCGTCGGTGGGCAGCGACGCCAAGGAGACCATCGCGTCGTCTACCCGCTCCTCGTCGTCCACCGGCTGGTAGTCACGGACGACATGCCGGCGCTCGTCCTCCACGCCGGCCATGAGCTCCTCGAGCTGCAGATGAGCCAGGCGGCCGTCGGTTCCGAGCTGGACGATGTAGCCCTCGATCTCCTCGGCTATCCGGCGGACCATCTCGGCCCGCTGGAGAACGGTGACCACGTCTCGCACCGTTACCAGATCCTCTACCTCGAGAGCCGACAGCGACACTGTGACGCTGTCCAGCCTGTCCCGGTAGCGCTCCAGCGTCTGCAGGGCTTGATTGGCACGCGCAAGCAGGCGGGCGACCGAGTCGAGCGAGTGCTTGCTGTCCCCCCGGTAGAGGGTGATCACCGCCAGGTCCTCCGATACCGCGATGACCGGCACGTCAAGCGAGCGGGCCACCCGCTCGGCGGTGCGGTGGCGGGTTCCGGTCTCGGTGGTGGGAACCGCGGGATCGGGGACGAGGTGCACGTTGGCGCGGGCGATCCGGCTGGCGTCGGCGGCCAGGATGATGGCGCCGTCCATTTTCGCCAGCTCAGCCAGCCGCTGAGGGCTGAATTCGGCGTCAAGAAGGAACCCGCCGGAGCAGATCCCCAGCACGTCGGGTCCGTCCCCGACGATGATCAGCGCGCCCATGTTCGCCTGCAAGATGCGGTCCAAACCGTCGCGCAGGGGCCGCCCAGGAGCTATCGCGCCGAGCGCCTCGATCATCTCGGCCCGGGGGCGTTCCACCGTGCGAAGTCTATTAGGAGAGGCCTGCGTGGGGGCAGGGCGGATTCGCGTATGTCACTCGGCTTGGTGGCTGGCGGCGGTGGCCCATCTGGTTTCGATTCGGGCGACCTTCCAATAGGTCACGGCGGCAATCCAGACGGCGAGGAACAGACCCACGACGATGTAGCCGGCCCGGTTGATGTTGAAGTTGGCCATGAAGTCCCACACACCACCGTGAAGGTCGAGTTTGTCGGATAGGACTCCGGCCAACTCGATGGTGCCAATGACCAGCGCCACGGCTATGGAAAGGCCGGTGATGATCAGGTTGTAGTACACCTTGCGGACCGGTCGGGAGAACGCCCAGCCGTAGGCGTAGTTCATGAAGAACCCGTCCAGGGTGTCGAAGAGGACCAGACCGCCAGAGAACAGCAGTGGCAGGGACAGCACCGCGTACCAGGGCAGCCCTTGGGTCGCCGCGGTGGCAGTGGCAGCGAGGAGGAGCACTTCGGTAGCGGTGTCGAATCCGATGCCGAAGACCACCCCGACGAAGTACATGTGCCAGCTCTTTGTGATCGATCTCATGAATCGCCCGAAGAACCTGTACATCAGCCCGCGTGCTTGAAGGTGACGTTCGAGTTCCTCTTCGTCGAATCCGCCTTGGCGCATCCGGCGGAACACTTTGAGGACTCCTGCCAGGACAACCAGGTTCAAAGCTGCGATCAGGTACAAGAAGCACGCCGCCATCGAGGTACCGATGACTCCACCGGTGGCCTCGAACCCGGAGTCCGGGTTGACGACCGCTCCGAAGGCGGCGCGCGCCCCAACGCTCAGCCCGGCGCCGACAAACATGATGATCGACGAATGACCGAGAGCGAAGAAGAACCCGGTGCCCAAGGGCCGGCCGCCGTCGGCCATGAGCTTGCGAGTGGTGTTGTCGATTGCCGAGATGTGATCCGCGTCGAAGCCGTGCCTGGCACCGAGTGTCCAAGCGGTCAGAGCGACCCCCAGTCCGATCCCGAGGCCCTTGTAGCGGAAGTGGTGAGGAGCTATGGCCAGCACGAAGATGGCCCAGCCGGCCAGGTTCAACGCCAGCACCGCGAGGATCATCAGCCCCAAACGAGCCCGCTCAGCGCGGCGCAGCCCAGGAACTACCCTTCGAGCAAGTCTGTGTGTACCGGCCAACCTGGGTCTCCTTCCATCCTCGAAGGAGAAGTGGCCTCGACGACCGGAGTGTCGAAACGCTGCGCCCTTGCTCCGAGGGATCGGTCACGTCGACATCAACCCAGGCGACCGGACTCGTCCCCCGAGGGGGCTTTACCGTTGCGGGACAGTTCCGGGATCTGACCGGACTTCGCTGAGGTGATGCCACCCCGGATGACCGGAGTGAGACGAAAGGTAGCGTAAATAGGCGAGTAGCGAGAGGTACGGCTGACTCAATGGCCGTTCGACCCGACAACGCGCAGCCTTGGAGGTGACATCTCCTGGCCCAGCGAACGTTCCAGGGCCTCCGAGAGGGTCGCCACCGGCCTGACCGAGATGCCCTCTGACTGCGGGGAGTTCGGCGGCGCAGCCGCCTTGCCGAACCCGAGGCGCGCCGCTTCGTCCAGGCGACGGGCGGTGTGGGCGACCTGGCGGACCTCGCCCCCTAAGCCCACTTCCCCCAGTGCGACCAGGTCGTCGTCGATTGGCCGGGACGTTCTGGCTGAAGCGAGGGCCATACAGACTGCGAGGTCTGCTCCGGGTTCGGCGATCCGAACCCCGCCGACCACCGACACGTACACCTCCTGGTCTGCGAACTGCATGCCGACTCTCTGGTCGAGCACGGCGAGGAGAAGGGAGAGCCGCCCTGAGTCGTAGCCCGAAACAGACCTCCGCGGACTCGGCATGGAGGTCTGCACGACCAGGGCTTGGATCTCAACCAGCAGGGGCCGGTGCCCCTCCATCGCGGGGAAGACCACGGAGCCTGGCACCGACGACCTTCGGTCGGCGAGGAACAGGCCGCCGGGATCGTCGACCCCCCGTAGACCCCCGCCGGTCATCTCGAACAGCCCGAGTTCGCCGGTCGGCCCGAACCGGTGCTTCACCGCTCGCAGCAGCCTGAGCGCGTGGTGCCGGTCACCGTCGAAGGACAGAACGGTGTCCACCATGTGCTCGAGCATCCGCGGCCCGGCCAAGGCCCCCTCCTTGGTCACGTGACCGACCAGCGCGATGGCAGGGCCGCCTGACTTTGCCAGGGCGACCAGGCTTTGAGCACACCCTCTGACCTGGGCGACCGAGCCGGGCGAGGACTCGATCTCGCTGTCCCACACCGTCTGAATCGAGTCGACCACTACGACATCGGGCCCGACTTCCGCGATCGCAGCCTGGATGCCGGCCAGTGACGTCTCGCCGACCAGCCAGACCCCGGGGATCAGCGCACCCAGTCGCTCTGCGCGCCGGCGCACCTGGGCGGGAGATTCCTCCGCCGAGACCAGCAGGCACTTCTTGCCCCCCTTGGCCATCTCGGCCAACACCTGCAGCAACAGCGTCGATTTCCCTATCCCCGGCTCGCCACCCACCAGGGTCACCGAGCCTGGAACCAGCCCGCCACCGAGAACCCGATCCAGTTCCGGGACCTCGGTCGAGAGAGGCAGCGACCCTGCGGCCGGAACATCGCTCAGGGCGACAGGGACCGCGCTCGAGGCCGGCGCCACTGGCAACGGCCGGTCTATCTCCTCGACGAGCGTGTTCCACTCGCCGCACGAACCGCACCGGCCCGACCAGCGAGGCGACTCCGCTCCGCATTCAGTGCAGCGGTGAACCGTCCGCAGGCGTGCCATCGCGAAGAAAGGTAATCGGTGCCTGTGACAGCGAAGCAGTGAAGCGAAGAAGGGGCGGGAGGAGCGAAGCCCGATGTCGTTTTCCGGCGAAGCCGGGACGCAGCGGGCTTCGGTCCTAGCCGGCCCCTTCTCTCGCTCCTAGCCGACCCCTTCTTTCGCGGTCTGATCCGCGGGCGACGTCCCAGGCTCGGAGCGCCTTCGGAAAGGCCAGAGGCTTCGCCGGCGGACGTGCTTTCCACCCCGGCGCCGCCAGAGGAAGATCAGTGCGACCAGCACCGAGACGACGACCAGCCCGCCGAGGACCGCGATCAAGACGATATGGCCGGTGTTGAGGCTCTCGGACGTCGCCGACACCTCGGTGACCTTCCCGAGGGGTGTGGCCCAGGTGAGCCCGGAGCGGTTCCGGCTCGTGGCGTTCGTCGAGTCGACCGAGCCCGGCAGGTGAGCGCCAAAGGAGAACCCGAAGGCTTGGCCCGGCTGCTGGCCCGCCTGCTGAACGAGCGGCGCGGTTGCAACCCCGTTCGGGTTGCCCAGCGAGGCTTGGAGGCCCTGGTCGCCGAAGCAGGAGAGCCCGCAGCTCAGATCGATCCGGCCGGAGATGGTCTGGTGGTTGTGGAAGAAGTCGCCGTGGCTGGAGACGGTCAGTTGGAAGGGTCGTGAGGAAGCGGGCCCGGTCCCGGCGACCTCGGCCAGAAGGCGGGACGCCTCGGCCGAGTTGGAGTATCCGTGGCTGACAGTGACAGTCGCGCCCCCGCCGGCCGTGGGCGAGGGCCCGGATACCGTCCAGCCTGCGGCGGTGAGATCCGACGTTGAGAGCTGCCCTGCCAGCCCGCTCTCGCCACCGAGAGCCTGGAGCGCCTGGCGGTCGAACGCCGCCGACACCGAAACCGTCCCGTGGCCGCCGCCCCGATCAAGGACCGACACCCTCGTGTCGACCCGGCATCCACCCAGCAGCAGCAGGGCCGCGATGAGAACCACCCCCGCGCCCAACCGGGCACGGGGGTGACTCACATTCACGAACTGACGAACTGAAGCCGGTCGAGCCCGGTCAGCCCTACTCTCCGCTGCCGGCGCCGGCCATCTCGACCGGCGGAGGCTCCAGCCCTTCGACCGAACGGAACACGACTACCTGCTCGCCGGTCTCCTGGTCGGGCTCCACGTCGACGATGATCGTCTCGCCTGCGCGGAACTCCTTCCAAAGGATGCGCTCCGACAAAGGATCCTCCACCAGCCGCTGCAACGCCCTCCGCAAGGGACGAGCGCCCAGGGTTGGGTCGTAACCCCTGTCGACCACGTGGTACTTGGCAGGCTGGGTGAGCTCGAGTCCGAGACCCTGGCTCTCCAGCTGATCGCGCACCCTCTTGATCATCAGGTCGATGATCTCGGTCACCTCGTCGCGGCTCAACTCGTGGAAAACGATCACGTCGTCGATCCGGTTGAGGAACTCGGGGCGGAAGTGCTGCTTCAGGGCGTCGTTGACCTTTTCCTTCATCTTCTCGTAGGTCACCGACTCGGAGGCCTTGGCGAAGCCGACCGACGCCTTGCGCAGATCGGCCGTCCCAAGGTTGGAGGTCATGATGATGACCGTGTTCTTGAAGTCGACGGTGCGGCCCTGCGAGTCGGTCAGCCGCCCATCCTCGAGAATCTGCAGGAGGGC
>CAZCCS010000217.1:0-5777 GCA_964497005.1 uncultured Acidimicrobiaceae bacterium
AACGCCAGCACGCAGTCGTCGATAAAAGACTGGCCGATTCGCACCTCGGTCTCGCACTCTGCGAGCACGAACCGGGTGTTCTGGAAGTTCCCGATCGGCTGCCCGAAGGCCTTGCGGTCACCGCAGTAGGCGATGGTCCAGTCAAGGGCGGCTCGGGCGGCGGCGACGCCGGCGATGGCGATGGACAGGCGTTCCTGGGGCAGGTTGGTCACCAGGCTGGTGAACCCACTTCCGGCTTCACCGAGAAGATTCTCCGCTGGCACGCGAACGTCGTTGAAGAACAGCTCAGCCGTGTCCTGCGAATGAAGTCCGATTTTTTCCAGGTTCCGGCCTCTTTCGAACCCGGGTATACCGCGCTCGAGGACCAGCAGCGATATCCCCCGGTGCTTCTGGGACGGGTCGGTCTTGACGGCCGTGATCACCAGGTCGGCGTTGATCCCGTTGGTGATGAACGTCTTCGCCCCGTTCACGATGTAGTGGTCGCCGTCTCGAATCGCGCTGGTTGACATCGAAGCCAGGTCCGAGCCGATCCCGGGTTCGGTCATTGCGATCGCGGTGATCAACTCCCCCGAGCAGATCCCCGGGAGCCACCGCGCCTTCTGTTCCTCGTTGGCGAGGGTCAGGAAGTAGGGGAGGCATATGTCGTTGTGGAGGCTGATCCCGAGGCCGGCGCCGCCGAGTCCGAGGTACTGGATCTCCTCGTCCATCACCTGGTTGTAGCGGAAGTCGTGCACGCCGCCGCCCCCGAATTCCGCCGGCGCCGACATGGCGAGGAACCCGCTCGCGCCGGCCTTCTTGAACAGCCCGCGGTCGACCACGCCCTCACGCTCCCAGTCCTTCAGGTGCGGTGCGGCTTCCCTCTCCAGAAACGACCGCACGCTCGCCCGGAACTGCTCGTGCTCGTCTTCGAAAATCGTGCGTTGCATACGCCTAAAACGCTACCGCCCGGTTACGGCCGGGCGTGTTATGCGGCGAAGACGATCTTGCCGAAGACATCGCCGGCGAGCATTCGGGCGAAACCGTCGCGGGCGTCGGCGAGCGGCATGACCGAGTCGATCACCGGCCGGATACCGCTGGCGCTCAGGAACGACACCAGGCCCTGTAGCTCGGTGCGGTTGCCCATCGTCGAGCCGAGGATGTCGATCTGTTGGAAGAAGACCCGAGGGAGTTCAACCGGGGCCGTCAGCCCGCTGGTGGCGCCGCACACGACGATCTTTCCGCCGGGCCGGACGGACCGGAGCGAGTGCGGCATGGTCGCCTCGCCGACGGTTTCGATCACCGCGTCCACCCGCTCCGGCAATCGAGCCCCGGACTCGAACGCCTCGTCGGCCCCGACCTCGAGAGCCCTCGACCGTTTCTCCTCGCTCCGACTGGTGGCCCACATCCTGAAGCCGGCGGCCCTCCCGAGGACTATCGCGGCTGTCGCGACTCCTCCTCCGGCTCCCTGGACGAGAGCCGTGTCGCCCGGCTTCAGGCCCGAGCGGCTGAACAGCATCTTGTAAGCGGTCAGCCAGGCGGTGGGCAGGCAGGCTGCTTCCTCGAACGACAGCGCTGCCGGCTTCGGGATCAGATTGCGGCGCGGGACGACGACCTTCTCCGCGATCGCGCCTTGGTGGCGTTCGGACAGCAGCGACCTCTTCGGATCCAGGGTTTCGTCCCCGCGACCGGCATCGGGGTCGCCGATGACGGCGTGGACGATCACATCGTTGCCTTCGTCGTCGACCCCGGAAGCGTCGCAACCGAGGATCATCGGCGTCTGCTCGGCAGTGAGTCCCACGCCTTTGAGCGACCAGATGTCGTGATAGTTGAGCGAGCTGGCCCGAACGTCGACGGTGGTCCAACCGACCGGCGCGACCGGTTCGGGCCGGTCGCCGATCTCCAGCGCGGACAGGGGATCGTCGGGGGAGACTCCAGCGGCGTAGGCGGCGAGCATGGGTCTTGAACTTAGCGATATGCGTCGTGGACGCGTAAGGTGCCGGTGATCGCCTAGCCAAGTGAATGCAATAGGAGGGGAGATGGGCCAGCAGGTCCCGATGGTCAGCTACCTGGTGCTCGGGGACAAGCCGCACCTGGTGGCGAGCGAGTGCACGTCCTGCGGAGCTCGTTTCTTTGACCGGCGCAACGCCTGCGCGTCGTGCAGCGGCACCGACTTCAAGCAGTTCGAGGTCCCGACCGATGGCGAGCTTCGCACCTTCACCATCGTGTCCTACGCCGCGCCCGGCATCCCCGTCCCGTTCGTGGCCGGCGTGATCGACTGCGACGGCACGAGCGTTCGGGGGAACGTGATCAACACCCCGCCCGACCCCGAGCACGTTTGCACCGGCATGAAGGTCCGCCTGGCGACTTTCGTGGTCGGCACCGACGACGACGGCACCGAAGCGATCGGCTTCGGGTTCGAGCCAGCCGAATAGGAGGAGAACTGGTATGGCGAGCGACGACATCTGGATTCTCGGCATTCACATGACCAAGTTCGGGAAGCACCCGGACAAAGACACGGTTGACTTGGCATCCGAGGCCGCACTCAACGCACTGGCGGACGCGCAGGTCACCATGAAGGACATCGGCGTGCTGGCCGCCGGCAACCTGATGGCCGCCAACGCCGGCATCGGACAACAGCTCCAGAAGCAGATCGGCCAGACCGGGATCCCCGTGTACAACGTGGCCAACGCCTGCGCCACCGGTGCAACCGCTTTGCGCACCGCGATCATGGCGGTGAAGGCCGGCGAGTGCGACATGGGCCTCGCGGTCGGCGTCGAGAAACTGGCCGGCGCCGGGCTTCTCGGAGGCGGTGGGCAGGCGAAGAAGGACGCCAACAAGTACGAGCCCAAGGGCCGCTACGGCGCTGTCGTTCCCGTTGACGGGCGGGTTGGTACCGAGACCATGCCCGGCGTTTTCGCTCAGATCGGCATGGAGTACGGGCACCGTTACGGAGGAACGTCGTTCGAGCTTTTCGCCCGCATAAGCGAGAAGAACCACGCCCACTCCACCCTCAATCCTCTTGCCGCGTACAGCAAGAAGATGAGCCTCGACGAGATCATGAACGACGTCATGATCGCCTACCCGAACACCCGGCCGATGTGTTCGGCGAACTGTGACGGCGCCGCCGCTGCAGTGGTTGTCTCGGGATCGAAGCTCAAGGCCCTTTCCCCCGACCAGCAACGCCGGGCGGTCAAGGTCAGCGCGTCGGTCCTTACTACCGACCCGTGGCAGGAGGCCTGCCAGGTCCTTCCGGACGTCAACACCCTCACCCGCCAGGCAGCCGAGAAGGCGTACTCACAGTCCGGGGTCGCTCCCGAGGATCTCGACCTGGTCGAGCTCCACGACTGCTTCGCGACCGCCGAACTGGTCCACTACGACAACCTCATGCTCTGCCCGCCGGGAGAGGCCGTCCCGTTCTTCGAGTCGGGCGCGCCGTGGCGCGACGGCAAGACCCCCGTCAACGTCTCGGGCGGCCTCGAGTCCAAGGGCCATCCGATCGCCGCGACGGGCATCGCCAACATCTGGGAGGTCTGCCAGCACTTGCGCAACGAAGCCGGCCCGAGGCAGATAGAAGACGCCAAAGTGGGGCTCGCCCACGTGATCGGTCTGGGGTCGGCCTGCGGTGTGCACATCCTGGAGCGCGCCGCCGCCTAGGGTTTTCGCATGGACGATCGTCAAGGCGGCAGTCCCGCGTCCGACGACACGGCTGCATTTCAGCGCTTCTACGCACAGGAGCCTGTGGAGCAAGCCCCGGCGCGCGGCATTCTCTACCGGGTGTTCGTCGGTTGGTGGCGGGACCGGTCCTGATCCCGCCACGTGCCTGATCCCGCCACGTGATGGAACCTGAGCAGCTGCTCGAACGCGCCCTCGACTCGGTCGCCAAGGGCACCATCACCCAGGGCCACAGATACACCGCGCAGGAGCTCGCCGAGAAGTCGGGCGTCGACCTCGAGCTAGCCAGACGCCTCCGGCGGGCGATGGGGCTTCCGGACGTCCCCGAGGACCAGCCGGCCTTTTTCGAGGAGGACCTGAGGGCTCTCGAGCGGGCGAAGACGCTGATGGACGAGGACGGGCTCACGCCTGCCGAGATCCTCCAGCTGACCCGGACACTCGGACTGGCCGCCTCCCGCATGGCGGACGCGGTCGTGGGGTTCTGGACCGACCGGGTCCTGACCGGGGTGGTCAGCGGCGACGAGGCGGACAAGTTCGTGCCCGATCCCAAGCGGGTCGAGGATCTCGAGCTCGTTGTGGCGTACCTGCTCCGGCGGCACCTGCTCGACTCCATCTCTCGAAGGCTCGGCGGCTTTTCCGACAGCGAGGCCGGCCAGATCGTCGCCGTCGGGTTCGCCGACCTGGTTGGTTTCACGTCCTTGTCTGAACAGCTGAGCGACACCGACACCGCGGAGCTGATCGAACAGTTCGAACGGGTCGCCACCGACACCATCGTCGGGGGTGGAGGACGGGTGGTGAAGATGATCGGCGACGAGGTCATGTTCAGCGCGGAGCCTTCTGTGGTCGCAGAAATAGCGGTGTCTCTGGCCGAGACCTTCAGCTCACCTGACGTTCCGTCGGTGCGTGTGGGCGTGGCCGTGGGAAACGTCGTCTCGCAGTCCGGCGACCTCTACGGGCCGGTCGTGAACCTCGCGTCCAGGGCGACGATGGCCGCACGGCCTGGCTCGGTTCTCATCTCGCCAAGCCTCGCCGAGCTGTTGAGAGACGACGAGCGGTTCGAGGTCAAGCCGATAAAGCCTCACCGGCTCAAGGGGATCGGCACCGTTCAGCTCAGCCTGCTTCGCAGGACGGCAGAAGGGCGACGGTGACCCGGTCCCGGCGAGTCGACGAATACCAGAGCCTTGTATCGCAGGCCGAGCAGCTCGCCGCGGGCGAGGTGAGCTCAGCCGAATTGGTGGCCGACGCCCTCGAGCGCGCCCAGCAGATGCAGGCCAGGCTCAACCCCTTCCGGGTAATCCGGGCGGAAAAAGCCACGGCCGAAGCGGCACAAGCCGACCAGCGACTTTCAAGCGGGGAGCGCCTCCCCCTGCTCGGCGTGCCAGTGGCCATCAAGGACGACAGCGACATCGAGGGTGAGACGACCGCCTTCGGGTGCGCCGGCGACTTCACCCTGAAGACCGAGGACTGCGAGGCTGTGCGCCGGTTACGCGCGGCCGGGGCGATCGTGATCGGGAAGACCAACACCCCCGAGTTCGGCCAGTGGCCCTGGACCGAGAGCACCGCGTCCGGCCCGACACGAAACCCGTGGAACCCCGACTTCACCCCAGGTGGCTCGTCCGGCGGTTCGGCGGTGGCGGTGGCCACGGGCGTCGTGGCCGCGGCGATGGGCTCGGACGGAGCAGGCTCGGTGCGAATCCCGGCTTCGTGGAACAACCTGATCGGGATCAAACCCCAACGCGGCCGAATCTCCACCTGGCCCGACGCCGAAGCGTTCAACGGGATCACCTGCTACGGGACGCTGGCCCGCAACGTCGGCGACGCCGCGCTCCTCCTCGACGTGCTCACCGGAAACCATCCCGGCGATGTGCACACACCGCCGCCACCTCCTCGTCCGTACGCCGAGGCCGCCCGGATCGCGCCTCCCCGGCTGCGGATAGCGCTGTCGAGGAGGATTCCGTTCAGCCTGGTCGCCACCTCGCTCGACCCCGAGGTGGAGCGGAAGGTCGCTTCTGTGGCGGAGCGGATCGCGGGCCTCGCCCCCGATCGGGCCGAGAAGCCGGCGGAGACACTCGAGGCGCTGGTCGCCAGCCGCTCCGAGTTCCTGACCGATTACCAGGATGCCGCCT
>CAZCCS010000218.1:0-5769 GCA_964497005.1 uncultured Acidimicrobiaceae bacterium
TACCCGATCGCGCGGGCGTACGTGGACGCGCGGGTGACGACGATCTACGGGGGAACCACCGAGATCATGAAGGAGATCATCGGTCGCAGCATCGGCTTTTAGTCAGACGCCCTTGGGGGCTCGCTGGGCCATGAAGCCGAACATGTAGCCGGCGACCCTGCGCATCTGGATCTCCTCCGCACCCTCGGTTATGCGGTATCGCCGGTGATGACGGTAGATGTGCTCGAAAGGCTTGTGACGCGAGTAACCGAGTCCTCCGTGGACCTGCATCGCCCGATCGGCCGCCTCGCAGCAAAGGCGGTTCGCCCAGTAGTTGCACATGGAGACCTGCTGGGACTGGGAGAACGGCCCGTCTTTGTCCATCAGCCAAGCGGTCTTGTGGATCAGAGCCCGGAGCATCTCGCATTGGGTCTGCAACTCGACGAGGGGGAACTGGATGGCCTGGTTCTCAGCGAGGGGGTGGCCGAACGGCTTGCGGTGCTTGGCGTACTCGACGGACTCGCTGATGCAGAACTGAGCCGCGCCGAGGCTCGAGGCCGCTTGGCGGATCCGGTTCTCGTTGAAGAAGTGCTGCACGACGGCGAGCCCCCGTCCCTCCTCGCCGAGGATCGCGCTGTGCGGCACGCGGACGTTCGTAAGGGAGATCCGTCCATGGTCTGTCGGCATGTTGAACGTCCACAGGAACTCCTCGACCTTGAAGCCAGGCGAGTCGGTCGGGACGAGAAAGCCGGTTATGCCGCGCCCATCGCCGGCGTTCCCTGAGGTCCTAGCGAAGATCAGGTCGTGAGCCGCGTGGTGTATGCCCGTGTTCCACGTCTTCCCGCCGTTGATGACCCACTCGTCGCCTTCCCGCGTTGCCGTGGTCTCCATGTGGGTCGCATCCGAGCCGTGGTCCGGTTCGGTGATCCCGAACGCGAAGCCGCGTCGACCGGCCGCGAGATCGTCCACCCAATCAGCCTTCTGCTCCTCACTTCCGTAGTGGATCATCAACAACAACCCGACGTTGTTGCCGACAATCGAGTGCTCGTTCTGGAGATCGTTGTGAAGCCCCAGCCCTTTTGCGGCCAGGTGCTCACGGATCACGGCCATGCCGAGGTTGGTCCCGTCCCGCCCTCCATACTCCGCCGGAAACGCGTACCGGTAATGCCCCGCGGCGTCGGCACGCCGGCGTGCTTCTGCGAGCAGTAGCTCCCACTCCTGATTCGGCAGTCCCCCACGATCCCAGTCGGTGCGCGCGTCCTCCCGGCGGTGGTCGAAGAACCGGATGTTGTCGTCCCGCTGCTCCAGCGGGCGGATCTCCCTCTCGATGAACTCGTCCAGCTCGGCGAGGTACTCGACCAGATCCTTTGGCAGGGTGAAGTCCATGTCAGGTGTAGGTCTCCAGGTAGGTGGGGTTGTTGACTTGGAGTCGCGCGGTTACCAAGGCTCGGAGGGCGTCGCGTAAGTCGGCGCTGTCTTGCGTCTCGCCCGTTTTTATCGCCTCAGCTAGCTCTCTTTCCGAGCTGACGCCGAGTGCGGAGAAAACCTCGCGTCGCGTCTGCATGTTCTCGGTGTTGAGTTCGAGTTGCCGCTTCACAATCTTCAGGGCGTTCACCGCTACCCGTAAGTGGAAGCGGCGGCGGCCGGACAACTCGCCGGCGACATCTTTTTCCAGGAAGTCAACGACCGCTTCGACCAGCTCGGCTGCGGTCGGAACTCCGTACAGCTCATCAGCGTCTGTCATGGCAGGCAGTCCAGGAGGTCGAGCTCGGTCTCGGCGACCCGCCGGCCTATGGTCGCCAGTTCGACCGATGGTTCGGAGCCGGTCAGGTGTCTGGCAGCCTGGAGCAAGCAGATGATCCCCCAACGGAGGGTAGCGAAGACTTCCCACCACTGAAGGTGCTCCGGGTCGACGACGATGCCGCTCTCTTGTCGGTAGGCATCGAGGAGGTCGTGGTACTCCCCCATCCCCCCGACGGGTTTGCGCCCGCGGAAGCGCCACGGTCGGGCGCAGAGCCACCCGAGATCCTCCAGCGGATCCCCCAGGTGAACCAGCTCCCAGTCGAGGACCGCTCGGACTCCCTCCGGTCCGAGGATCAGGTTGCCGAGACGGAAGTCTCCGTGAACGAGAGTCGGGGTTCCGTTCGGCGGGCGGTTCTGTTGCAGGTAACGCGACGCCAGTTCGATGGTGGGGACGCGGACGTCGGTGAGTCGCAGGATTTCGGTCCAGCGTTGCAGTTGGTCTTCGTAGGTCAGGTCAGGGACGTCGCGTCGGTCGGTGCTTCTGAGGCGGGCAAGGATCTGGCCGCATTGGCCGGCAAAGCGGACGCGGGCGTCGGCGAATTCGTCGTCGCGAAGAATGTGACGGGCGAGGGTCTCCCCTTCGATTCGCTCCATGAGCATGTACGGACGGCCGAACAGTTCGGGATCGTCGCCGGCGCAGATGATCGCCGGCACTGGCACGCCGCCGGCTCGTGCGGCTTCCATTGCAGCGGCTTCGGTGGTGATCGGAACCCTGTTGGTCCCCGACGCGGCAATGCGGAGGATGAAGCCGCGTGGTGGATCGCCATAGTCGAACGACCAGATCGCGCTGGTGGCGCCGGCGGAGAGGCGTTGCAGGTTGGCGGGGGTTGTGTCTTGTGCTCCGAGGGCTTTCTCCAGGACTTCCTGGAGCGGGCTCGGGTCGGCTGCGAGGTCGGTCACAATTATTGGCACCGCTCTTAGAGGAGGCGGTCCGCTCCTAGATCGACAGCGTGCCGGGAGTGGCGGTGTGCCATGGCCATGAACATCTCGTCGCCCCGCTCGGTGCGTTCTACGAGCATGGACGCCGCCACGGCCATTATGAGCCCGGCCCAGGTCGACCGGCGGTAGTCGTGCCAGCCCCTTTCCCAGTCGTAGTCTTCGACTCCCGCGTCCTGGAGTCCGTTGTGGTAGCGACGGACGAGGTCCTGCTCCGCTTCCCGTCTGGTGTCGGCGAGCAGTCCGGCGCCGATGAAGTAGGCGACGTCCTGCATGGCCGGGCCGTGCGTGCATGTTTGCCAGTCAACGACGGTGACGGCGGACTTGTCAGGCGTGAACAACAGGTTGTCCAGGCGGTAGTCACCGTGCACGACGGTCCAGGGTTTGGTGTCGGCGGTGACGTGAGCCTCGAGGTTCTCGAACAGCGCGGCGCCGGCCGTCTCGACGATCGGGCCGAGCCGGTCGCGGTACCGGTCCTTGAACCCGGCCCACATCTGGGGCAGCAGGCCGAGCAGGAACGCCTGTTGCTGCTCCGGGTCGCGGTGCAGCCACGGGAGCTGCTCGAGCCAGGGGTCGTCCCACAGCGGCGCGTGCAGGCGGACGAGCTCATCGATTGCTCGCTTCGCTCCTTGTGGTGCGCAACCGGCGAGCTGATCGCCGGGCTGTGCCGGAGTCATGTCCTCCAGGAGGAGTACAAAAGCCGCGGTAGCGACGTCTATGTCGGCGTAGAAGACCGCCGGCGTGCGGATCTGCACCCGGGGGGCGATCTGCTGGTAGAAGCGAACTTCGTTTTCGTAGCTTCCGAGCGCAAGCGCGGTAGCCCGGCTGGTCGGGTCGGCTGAGGGCAGCTTGGCGACGATGCTTGGAGGAGTGGTGGCAGCGCCGGCGCTGGCGTCGTAGCGCAGGGTCAAGCGGGCGCTGTCGGACATCTGGCCGGTTCCGATGAGTTGGACTCCGACGCCGGTGACAGACGTGTGGTCGTCGAGTGCGCCGGCGTATCTCAGGGCCGAAGTGAGCCACTCGGGGGTTAACTGTTCGGGCCGCTCGGCGATTGGTATCCCGGAGCGGTTGGTGTCCGGTGCCACGGTTCCCCCACGCTATGCCTTGTAAGTGAGGATGTAGTAGCCGTAGCCGGCCAGCCCTATCGAAGCAGTGAACAGCAGCCCCATGAGGGCGGTCAGCGTTACCGGGTACCTGTGGACCTCGTGAAGGTTCTCCCGGAGATAGTTGTACCGGGCCTTGAACACCGGGGGATGGTAGAACCGCAGCGGGCGTCCGGCGACGGCGCGGCGGCCGGCAAAGTAGGCCTGCGATCTGTCGAAGAGGATGTGAAGCGGGCGTCTCGCCACGAGTGCTGCCACGAAGCCGAGAGCCTTCTTGTCCCAGTTGGAATTCCAGATGGTCACAGTCCGGTTCCAAATGGATCCGGTCACACGGTGCTGATGCGCCTTCACCGATGCCAGGTGGATGACGGCCTCGCCGATGGCGAAGGCAACGGCACCGATGAGGAAGGCCGTAGCGAGGGACAGGATCACCACCGGCACGTGGTACTTCTTGCTCCATTCTTTGAGGGTGTGGCCGGCCCGCCGGTGGCTTCGGGTAAACGGATTCCAGACGATCGCCTGGGCGAAACATGCCGCCAGGACGCCTTCTCCGACGTCTCGAATGTCATGACGCAGGGACGCCGGCGTCACGGTGGTATCCCACCAATGCTTGACGCCGTGGTTGGTCTGGGTGATCAGGTAGTAGAGGGCGGCAACGACGAGCACACCGATGTGGGCGAGGATGATGGCGTCGAGGAGAAGGATCGCCTTGTTTTCGATCCAGCGGATCGGGTGGCGGTAGATGTGGACCAGGGGCGGGGGAAGCGGGGGCTTGGTTTGGGTTTGCTCGCTTGCGCCGGCCGATTCTGGGTTGATGTCGGTTGAGGCGTTGGTCGGTACTGCCCCTTGGGTGCTCATGGCTCAGCCCTGGGTTCGGTGGGCTCGTTCGTCGTCGGCGTGGCTGCGCTGCATGCCATGAGTATGGCGCGCCGGTCATTCAGAGTTCCGTCATATCCCCGTGTCCCTCGTTTGCTTCTCCGTCATCTTCTTCAACGTCATCTTCTTGCGGGCACCATCGTTGCTGTCCCACCCTTTTCGTAGACTTACGAACAGGTGTTCCCCGTTCGTAGGTGGAGGTGGAGCGATTGGCAGGAGCGCTCATGGATGTGTCAGCTGGCGAATGGCTTGTCTCGCATCGCCAGGAGATGGAGCGCGGTGAGGCCGTGTGGCTGGAACGCCTCGCGGAATTCGATATGTACCAGGAGTGGGCGGCTGACGGTCAGTACTCGTGCATCGAGTGGCTGATGTTTCGGTTGAAGATGGCCCGGGCGACGGCCTACGAGAAGGTTCAGGTCGCTCATCAGCTGAGGCGCCGGCCGATCATCGCCTCTGCCTTCGGGGACGGTCGCCTCTCCTACTCGGCTGTGCGAGTGATCCTACGGATCGACGATCCTGACCCTGAGGTTGACTCGGCTCTCGTGACGCTTGCGGAGGCGGGAACGGTTGCCGACGTCGAGAAAGCGGTGCGCTTTTACCAGCTGCATGCGGACCAGCACCGACCGCCGACCGATCTGACCCCGCAGTCGCTTCGCTGGCGAGACAATCTCGATGGGACGGCAACGATTGAGCTCACCCTCCCTGAGATCGAGGCCCAAGAACTGCTGACGATCTTGCAGGCTTTCATCGACCGCGCAGAGGGTGCCGGCGAGACGAGGCCCGGCGAGGCGTGGGCTGCCGACCCTGTGGATGAGTCCGCAGCTGCGGACAGCTCCGGCGGTCCCGAGGGTTCGCCGGCGGACCCTGTGGATGAGTCCGCACGTGCGGACTGCAAGTTGGCACCAGCCGACGAAGCTCCGATCTCTGCTCGGCGCGCGCAGGCAGTGATGGACATGGCCCGAGTGGCCCTGCAGCACATTGACGGCCCGCCAGCGGCCGGCGCTGATAGGTACATGGTGCATCTGATCATCCAAGACGGGCATGCGTTCCTGCTCGACGGGACGCCGATCGA
>CAZCCS010000219.1:0-5730 GCA_964497005.1 uncultured Acidimicrobiaceae bacterium
AGATCGAGACCCTGGGGGACATACCCGGGCTGTCCGGTGCGGGAGCCCAGGAACCAGCCGCTGCCTTCGGTTTCGTCGACGAGGGCAGCAAGCCGTCGTCGGTTCAGCAAGCGCTCGCGGTTGCGCACTTCGCCTTGGCGAGCCTCGCCGGGTGGGCACTATCCCCGCTGGTATTCGCGCTCACCCTTCTCATCGGGGAAACCCCCAAGGACACCACCGGGCAGAGGTGGCTGGCAACGCTTCAGGCCACCCAGCAGCGGATGAAGGACCAGTCTCTCAGGACGATCGCCGTCTCCGCCGCCACCACAGCCAGCGTCACCGCAGCGGGGACGGTGGCGGTGTTCGGCGGGGCGGGCGTGGCGTCCGCGGCTCCCGGTGTGGCGGCCAGCGCCCCGATCCCATCTGGGACCGCTTTGGCTGCCGGCCCGGCGCTGGCCTCGGCTTCTTCCCCTGGCGCATCGACCACGTACCGGGTCGTCGCCGGGGACACCTTGTCGAGCATCGCAGCCCGCTTCGGCACGACCGTGGCGGCGCTGGCTGCGGCCAACCGGATCCCCAACCCGGACCTCATCTACGCAGGCCAGGTCATCTCTGTTCCCGGCGGCGCCGCGCCGGCGGGGTCCACCGCAAACGGGACATACACCGTGGTCGCAGGAGACACGCTGAACAGGATCGCCGCTCGCTTCGCCACGACGACGGCTGCGCTCGCCGCGGCAAACGGAATCTCCAACCCGAACCTCATCTACGTAGGTCAGGTGCTGAAGTTGAGCGGGGGTTCGGGTCCAAACGCGACTCTCACCTCGATCAGCGCTCCGGCCCCCGCTCATGCGCCGGCACCTGCGCCTGCGCCGGCGCCCGCTGCCAGTTCGGCAGGCCAGGTCGCTGCCAAGGAAGCCCTTGCCCAAGTGGGCAAGCCCTATCAGTGGGCCGGCGCCGGGCCGAACGCCTTCGACTGCTCGGGGCTGGTGATGTTCTCGTGGGCACACGCAGGGGTGTCCCTCCCCCATTACTCGGTGGCCCAGTACCAGGACTCCACTCGCATCGGCGAGACGCAGTTGCGACCCGGCGACCTCGTCTTTTATGACAACAGTTCGGGCGCTCAACCCGGACACGTCACGATCTATGTCGGCAACGGTCAGGTTGTCACCGCCGATTCGCCAGGAACCTATGTGAAGGTTGTCCCGCTCAACTGGGACGGGACGCCCATGGGATTCGGTCGCGTCGGCTAAACCGCCCGAGACTGCTGGAGTAGCGCCTAACCGCCGCTCTTTTTCCCGGGAACTGTCGTAGTCGTCGTCGCCGTAGTGGACGGCGGCGGGGCTGGCATCGAGAACACCACCGTCTTGGTCGATGGCGGCGTCGGCGAGCCGGCCGGCGGGGTGACCGTGATTGTCAGCGTCACCGGGACTCCCTGGGGCGGGTTGAGCGGGCCGAGATTCACGATGGTGTGGGCCTGCCCGGGGAGCAGGTCGACGAAGTCCTTGGCCGAGGCGGCCCCGGACGACGGCGAAACCGTGGCCGTGACCGTCAGGTTGCGCTCAGGCTGATTACCCGTGTCGGCGACAACGATCGTCACGGTGATCGCCTTCGCATCCGGCAGAACCTCGGTCGGCCCTTGGGCGCCCACCGGCGAAGGAGTCGTCGTGACCGCGTAAATGCTGACCTCGTGGAGAGGCGTACTGCTCGCGGAGCTGTGCAGGCTGGCGAGGAACACCTGAGCGCTTTGCGGTTGGTAAGGGTTGGCGTTGCCGAGCCACTGCGACGCCGGCATCGTCACGCCGATCTTCGGGATCGTGGATGCGAATAGCTGATAGGCCTGATCCGCAACCTGCAGATCGTTGCCGGCGGTCTGCAGCTGGGAGGACTGCTGGCCGCCAGCGACGGAAGCGTCGAGTGTCTGCACCACCGCGCCTTGTATCAGCGCCGCGGCCTGGCTCCTGGCCAGCAGGCAGGCTTCCAGAAGCCCTGCTGATCCGGCGAGGTTCGACGGCGGGCGCAGCGCGACAGCCTTTTTGTAAGCACCAGTGGCTCCTGAAGACACCTGGTCGACCAGAGCGGTGATCTCAGCGGGTTTCATGGACAGCCCGTTGGACCAAAGTTGATCCAGCTGAGCTCCCTCGGTGTTGGACGCTGCGATAAGTGGGAGGGCGCGGTCGACCCAGGCGCCGGCGGCCAGTTGTTGTCCTGGTCCGGGCGAACGCGAGTGAAGGGACGCGTCTACGAGAAGCACCACGAGGGTGATCACGATCCCGATGAACAACCACCGCGCTCCGGCGCCGCGGCGCGCTGACCGGCCAGCTAGCGCCATACCGGCCTTACGATAGCGAGCATGCGATATCGGCAATTAGGGCGGTCAGGCCTGACTGTCTCGGAAGTGGGGCTCGGTTGCAACAACTTCGGAGGGCGTTTGGGGTTGGAGCAGACGAGGGCCGTCGTCGAAGCCGCCCTCGACCAGGGCGTGACCCTGCTCGACACAGCCAACACATACGGCAACAAAGGCGGAAGCGAGACCCTACTCGGTGAAGTCCTCAAAGGAAGGCGCGACCGGGTCGTCCTGGCGACCAAGTTCGGGTCCGACATGGGCGAAGGGCCGGGTGTTGCCAGAGCGTCGAGGTGGTACATACGGCGCGCAGTAGAAGCCAGCCTGAAACGCCTGCAGACCGATCGCGTAGATCTGTACCAGCTGCACCACCCGGATGGCATAACGCCCATAGAGGAAACCCTCGACGCGCTGAGCGACCTGGTCCACGAAGGGAAGGTGCTGTACATCGGCTCGTCCAACCTGGCCGCCTGGCGGGTGGTGGAGGCCGAATGGACGTCGCGCTGCGCCGGAGCCGATCTGGAACGCTTCGTGTCCGCGCAGAACTACTACAACCTGTTGCAGCGTCGCGCCGAACGGGATCTGCTGCCGGCGTGCCAGGCGTACGGGATCGGTCTTCTTCCGTTCTTTCCGCTCGAAAACGGGCTGCTCACGGGCAAGTACCGCAGGGATCAACCCGCGCCGAGCGGCACGCGCATGTCGGGCAATCCGATCAGCGACGAGACCTACGACAGGCTCGAGGCGTTGGAGGGGTTCGCGAAAGAACGTGGCCATGGGTTGCTCGAATTGGCCTTCGCAGGCTTGCTGGCCCGGCCGTCGGTGTCGTCGGTGATCGCGGGGGCGACGTCGCCGGAGCAAGTTCGGGCGAACGTCAAGGCGGCCGAGTGGCAGCTTTCGGACGAGGACGTCGAGGCGCTCGCTCGGCCGTAGTCGTCGTTTCAGGCGTCCAGGTCGCCGGTGAGCAGCTTGACCACCGCGGCGGTATCGGAGAGGTCCTCCAACACGGCGTCGGCGCCGAGCGGCGCCAGATCGGCGGCGGTGTAGCGACCGGTCCCCACCAACAGGCATCTCGCGCCGGCGGCCCTGGCGCAATCGAGGTCGCGTGGTGTATCGCCGATGACCCACGCGTCGCTCGGTTCGAGCCGCGCCCCATAACGCTTCTCGACCCTCCTCAGCGCGACCGGGACGAGCAGGTTCCGGTCCCAGTGGTCGCTCCCGTAGGCGCCCACGTTCAAGTCGAACCACGGGTCGAGCTCCCACGCGGCAACCTTGACCCTCGCGTTGGCACGGATGTTTCCGGTCACGAGTGTGGATAGCACCCGGTCGTCGAGCGCCAGTTCTGCAAGCAGATCCGCGACACCGGGGCAGGCGTGCCCTCCCGCGGCCAGGTGCCCCGCGTCTGCTGCTTCAGCCAAATGTTCCTCGAGGCTTTGCAGGATCGACTCCACCAGATCGTCGTGCCGCTCGTCGTGCCGTTCCACCTCGAGCTGCGCGAGGTATTCGCAAACGATCTGAGGGTCGGTCTTGCCGCTCATCCGTACGCGGGCGGCCGGGCGCAAGCCGAGCACTCCTTCCAGAGCGAGATCGAACACCGCCGCACCCAAATCGCCGGCGCGCACGAGGGTGCCATCAACGTCCCAGAGCAACAGCCGGCGGATCATCCGATCACGGTACCGGGCCTCCGATTTTGATGATCCCGTCGAATAACGGAAGCCGCCTGGGGCAGACTGCCCACGTGAGCATCCAACCCGTGCGCATGACCCAGACCGCCGAATGGAAAGCTCTCTCCGAGCACCACCACGAGATGGCCCGGACGCACCTGCGCGAGCTTTTCGCCAACGACCCGGATCGCGGAACCCGGTTTACGGTGCAGGCCGGCGATCTGTATCTCGACTACTCGAAGAACCGCCTTACCGACCAGACCATCCGTCTCCTGGTCGCCGCCGCTGAAAGGGCTGGGCTTCGAGAGCGGATCGAGGCGATGTGGGCGGGCGAGCACATCAACGTGACCGAGGACCGTGCCGTCCTGCACGTCGCTTTGCGCGCGCGTCGCGACGAGGTGATCGTGACCGACGGGCACAACGTCGTCCCCGGCGTATACGGAGTCCTCGACAAGATGGAGTCGTTCGCTCACCGGGTCAGGAACCACGAGTGGCTCGGCCAGACGGGAAAGCCGATCCGCACGGTCATCAACATCGGCATCGGCGGATCGGACCTCGGGCCGGCGATGGCATACGAAGCGCTGACCGATTACGTGGATCCGGGCCTCCAGTGCAGGTTCGTGTCCAACGTCGACGGATGCGAGATCTTCGAGGCGACCAAGGATCTCGACCCGGCCACGACTCTGTTCGTTGTCAGCTCGAAGACCTTCACGACGCTCGAGACGATCACCAACGCGACGACCGCTCGGGACTGGTTGATAGCCGGGCTGAAGGATGAGTCCGCCGTAGAACGGCATTTCGTCGCGGTTTCCACGAACGCTGAGAAGGTTGCGGAGTTCGGGATCAACCCCGACAACATGTTCGTCTTCTGGGACTGGGTCGGCGGCCGTTACAGCTACGACTCGGCGATCGGACTGTCGTTGATGATCGCCATCGGTCCGACCGCGTTTGCGGAGATGCTCGACGGGTTCCATCAGATAGACGACCACTTCCGCACCACGCCGTTCGAACGAAACCTGCCAGTGCTGCTCGGCCTGATCGGGGTTTGGTATATCAACTTCTTCGGAGCCGAGACCCACGCGGTGCTGCCGTACAGTCATTACCTGGGTCGTTTTCCGTCGTACCTGCAGCAGCTCGACATGGAAAGCAACGGGAAGAGCGTGACCCTCGCCGGCGAACCGGTCGACCTCTCCACCGGTCCGGTGGTCTGGGGCACTCCGGGGACCAACGGGCAGCACGCCTACTACCAGTTGTTACATCAGGGAACCAGGTTGGTCCCCGCCGACTTCATCGGTTTCATCGAAGCCGCCCACGAGATCGGACCCCACCAGGACCTGCTCATGGCGAACTTCTTCGCACAAACCGAGGCCCTCGCCTTCGGCAAGACACGCGAGGAGGTCGAAGCGGAGGGCGTCCCGCCGGCGCAGGTGCCTCACCGCACGTTCCGGGGCAACCACCCGACCAACACGATCCTGGCTCCGAAGCTGACTCCCCGGGTGCTCGGCGAGCTGGTCGCAACCTACGAGCACAAGGTGCTCACCCAAGGCGTCATCTGGGGGATCAACTCGTTCGACCAGTGGGGTGTCGAGCTGGGCAAAGCCCTCGCCCAGCGGATAGTGCCGGAGCTGACCTCCGACGAGGAGCCGGATCTACGCCACGACAGCTCCACCGACGAGCTGATCCGCCGGTACCGCGCTTCTAGGGGGCGCGGGTAGGGCCGGCGGGGGCGGGGCGGGGGCGGCGGGGCGG
>CAZCCS010000220.1:0-5728 GCA_964497005.1 uncultured Acidimicrobiaceae bacterium
ACGTCGCGCAACTCGTCACCCGAGACGGGCGAGACCCAGACGACATCCGGATCCTCGACCTGTGCGCCGCTCCCGGAGGCAAGGCGCCCGCCCTGGCCAACGAAAGGCTCGGTCTGGTCGTAGCCGCCGACCTGTCATTCCCGAGAGCGGAAGTGATCGCCGCCAACGCGGCCCGGCTTGGCACGACCGCTGTCGCGCCTGTCGTCGCGGACGGCACCCTCCCGGCTTGGAGGGACCAGTCCTTCGACGCGGTGCTAGTTGACGCACCCTGCTCCGGTCTCGGGGTCCTGCGCCGCCGGCCTGACGCCCGCTGGCGGGTCAAGCCGGGCGACGTCACCCGGTTGGCCGAACTGCAAAAACGTCTGCTCCGAGCGGCGATCCCTCTCGTCCGGCCGGGCGGGATCCTCGCCTACAGCGTCTGCACCCTGACCATGGCGGAGACGGCAGCCGTCGACCGCTGGCTCGCTGCCGAATCCCCGAACTTGCAACCGCTTCCGCCTCCCGGTCCGCCTTGGCAACCGGCGGGTCGGGGCGCGCTCCTCCTGCCCCAGACCGAGGGCACCGACGGGATGTTCCTCATAGCTCTTCGGCGCACCTAGCGGCCGGTAGGGTGACAGTGATGCTGCGAATGGCACCGTCCATCCTGTCGGCGGACTTCGCCGAGCTCGCGGCGGAGATCGACAGGGTCCGCCCGGAGACCGACTGGCTGCATGTCGATGTGATGGACGGGCACTTCGTGCCCAACCTCACCATCGGGCCGCCGGTCGTAGCCGCCATCCGCCGCCATACCGATGACTTCCTCGACTGCCACCTGATGATGACCAATCCAGGCGACTACCTAAAGGCGATCGCCGAGGCGGGAGCGGACAGCTGCAGCGTCCACATCGAGATCGGCGGCACGGCCGCGCTCATCGACTCGATGCGCGAGCTCGGCATGAAGGTCGGCCTGGCAGTGAACCCGGAAACGCCGATCGACGCGTGTGAACCGTGGCTCGATCGCATCGACGTCCTCCTGGTGATGTCCGTGCACCCCGGCTTCGGCGGCCAACACTTCATGGACGTCGCAATCCCCAAGATCGCGCGCGCCTCCGAGCTCGCCCGCCGGGACGGTCTGGACCTCGCCATCCAGGTCGACGGCGGCATCGACTCCGAGACGGTGAAGCTGGTAGCCGCCGCCGGTGCTGACACCTTCGTCGCCGGAAGCGCCATCTTCTCCCAACCCGACCCGGTGGCGGCGGCCAGGGCGATCAGGCGGGCCGCCGAAGAGGCGACCGCGCCCGCCGGCCGCGGCCGCAGCCGATGACGAGTAACGGATGACGGGCGGCGGCCAGGACGTGATGACCGGGGCCTCGAAGCGCCAGGCGAAAGTAGTGACGGTCTCCGACGGGGTCATGAACGGGACCCGCGAGGACCGCTCCGGCACGGCGCTCGAGGAAGCGCTGAACGAAGCGGGTTTCGCCGTGATCGAGCGCTCGGTCGTAGCCGACGGGGTCGCTTCGGTGGCGGGGGAGTTGGCACGTGTCAGCGCGGGGTTTTCGGGGCTGGTGGTCACGACCGGCGGAACCGGTTTCGCTCCGAGGGACCAGACCCCCGAGGGCACCAAGGAAATCCTCGAGCGCACCGCGCCCGGCTTCGCTGAAGCCATGCGACTGGTCAGCCCGCTCGGGCGGCTGTCGCGAGGCGTCGCCGGCATCCGTGGGCACTGCATCATCCTCAACACTCCCGGCTCACCCACCGGCGCGGTGGAGTGCCTGAACGCAGTCATAGACGTGGTGCCCCATGCCCTCGACCTGCTCGGCGAGCAACCGACCCGGCACCCTTAAACACCAGAGCCACCCGTGACCGAGGACGAGATCTGGATGTCCCAGGCAGTCGAACTGGGGCAAGAAGTAAGGGCGACCACGTCCCCCAACCCGTGGGTCGGCGCTGTCATCGTGCCCGCCGGCGACGAACCGGCCGCCGAGGGAGCGACCCAGCCGCCGGGGGGACCGCACGCCGAAGCCGTCGCCCTCGAGCTGGCCGGCGAGACGGCCCGGGGCGGAACCCTCTACGTGACCCTCGAACCGTGCGCCCACCAGGGGCGCACCCCGCCTTGCGCGGACGCGGTGATTGCCGCCGGCGTTCGCAGGGTCGTCGTGGGTGTGCTGGATCCCGACCCGAACGTCTCGGGGAAGGGAGTCGAACGCCTTCGCGAGGCCGGAGTGCAGGTCGACGTGGGTGTGCTCGCCGGCGAGGTCGAGGAGTCTCTCGCCCCCTACCTGGCGCACCGCCGTACCGGGCGCCCCTGGGTGGTCCTCAAGCTCGCGGCCACCCTTGACGGGCGCATCGCCGCCCCCGACGGGTCCAGCCGCTGGATCACCGGCCCCGAGGCCCGTGCGGACGTCCACCAACTCCGTGCCGAGAGCGACGCCGTCCTGGTCGGCGCCGGGACGGTCCGGGCCGACGACCCCGCCCTTACCGTGCGCGACGCCGCCGGGACGGACCCGCTGCGGGTGGTTCTCGGGGAGATCCCGCCCGGATCGCGCGTCGAGCCGGCGCTGATTCACACGGGTGAGCCGGAAGATCTCCTGTACGACCTGGGAAAACGCGGCGTGGTGCAGCTTCTGGTGGAGGGCGGGGCGCGCGTCGCGTGGCTTTTTCATCAACGACGGCTCGTCGACCAGTACGTCATCTATTACGCACCGGCCCTTCTCGGCGGCGACGACGGCGTCCCGCTGTTCCGGGGCCCCGGCGCCCCCACCATGGCCGGCGCCTGGAGGGGGAGGATCGCCGGGGTCCGCCAGATCGGTCCCGATGTACGGATCGATGTTCTGGCTGGTGGGAGCGGGGGTGCCGTACCTTGAGCGTGGAATGTTCACCGGGATAGTCGAGGAGCTGGGCGCGGTCAGCGCCGTCGAGCCCGCCGGCGGGGGGGCGCGCCTCGTCATCTCGGCCAACGTCGTAACTGAAGGCACCCGCATCGGCGACTCGATCGCGGTGAACGGCTGCTGCTTGACCGTCGTCGACCTCGGCCAGGGTTGGTGGGCAGCCGACGCCGTCCCCGAGACCCTCGCCCGCACCAACCTGGGGTCGCTGCGCCCCGGCGACCCGGTCAACCTGGAGCGCCCCCTGGCCGTCGGCGACCGCCTCGGGGGCCACCTCGTGCAGGGCCACGTCGACGGGGTCGGACGGGTGGTCTCACCTGCTCCCGACCTGCATATCTCCGCCGGCGATGGCGTCCTCGCCTATGTAGTGGAAAAAGGATCGGTCACCGTTGACGGAGTCAGCCTCACGGTCGTGTCGGTGCTGCCGGACGGTTTCACCGTCGCGGTGATCCCGCACACAATGTCGGTCACGACACTGGGGCGAAAGCTTCCCGGCGACGCCGTGAACCTGGAGGCGGATGTGATCGCCAAGTACACCGAGCGGCTGCTGCGCGGCGGCGCCCAGTCGCCTTATGCCCAGTCGCCTTATGCGGAGTCCCCCTATTCAGGCCCGACACCGGGCGCCTCACGGAGGTAGACGAACTTGCCCACCGCATCCATCGAGGAGGCGATTGCAGCGGTCGCCGCGGGGCGGATGGTTGTTGTCGTCGACGACGAAGACCGCGAAAACGAAGGCGACCTCATCGTCGCAGCCGAACACGCCACGCCCGAGACCATGGCGTTCTTCGTGCGCCACACATCAGGTCTGATCTGCGCAGCGGTGACAGCGGAGCGGGCAGACCAGCTGGACCTCCCGTTGATGGTCGAGCGCAACACCGAGGCGCAGCGCACCGCGTTCACCGTTACCGTCGACTACCGGGCCGGGACCACGACCGGTATATCGGCCGCGGACCGGTCCCGGACCGCAATGGCTCTCGTTGAGCCGACGACCCGTCCGGATGACCTCGCCCGGCCGGGTCACCTTCACGTTTTGAGGGCCCGTGAGGGCGGCGTGCTGAAGAGGGCCGGTCATACGGAGGCGGCCGTCGACTTGGCCCGGCTGGCCGGCCTGTCGCCGGCGGGTGTCCTCTGTGAGGTGGTCACCGAAGACGGTCTGGGGATGGCCCGGCGTGACGACCTGGAACTCTTCGCTGACAAGCACGACCTGCTCCTCGTCACCATCGCCGACCTGATCCGCTATCGCCGGCAGACCGAGCGCTTGGTTCGGCGCACCGCCGAGGCCCGGCTTCCGACCGAGTTCGGCGAGTTCCGCTGTGTGGCCTATCAGAGCGTCATAGACCACGAGACCCATCTCGCGTTCGTGATGGGGGAGCCGGCGGGGGAGCCGAACGTCCTGGTGCGGGTGCACAGCGAATGCTTGACGGGGGATGTTTTCGGATCCAAGCGCTGCGACTGCGGCTCGCAGCTGCACGAGGCTCTGCGGATGATCGCAGGGGAGGGTATGGGCGTGGTGGTGTACCTGCGCGGCCACGAGGGTCGCGGCATCGGGATCGCCCACAAGCTGCAGGCCTACGAACTGCAGGACGGCGGCTTCGACACTGTGGACGCGAACGTCGAGCTGGGTTTGCCGGTCGACAGCCGCGAGTACGGTATCGGCGCCCAGATACTCGTCGACCTCGGGATCACGACCATGCGTCTCATGACCAACAACCCGGCCAAGCGTGGAGGCCTAGAAGGTTTCGGCTTGGAGATCGTGGAGCGGGTGCCGATCCACACGGTCCCGAACGAGGAGAACATCCGCTACCTGCGGACCAAGCGGGATCGGCTGGGCCATTTGATGGATGGCGGAGGGATGCTGTGACCGTGTTCGAAGGACATTTGGGCGGCGCCGGGCTTCGCTTTGCAGTGGTGGCAAGCAGGTTCAACGAGGCGATCGTCGGTCGCCTCGTCGAGGGGGCGCTGGACGGCTTGCGCCGGCATGGCGTCGATGGGGTCGGGGCCGGCGGGGGCGGCGGCGGCGAGGGCGGGGGCGTGGGCGGCGAGGGCAGGGGTGTCGGCGGCGAGGGGCGGGTCGACGTGGCATGGGTCCCCGGCGCC
Source organism: uncultured Acidimicrobiaceae bacterium (assembly GCA_964497005.1). GTDB lineage: Bacteria > Actinomycetota > Acidimicrobiia > Acidimicrobiales > Palsa-688 > DASUWA01. The sequence goes on from CAZCCS010000220.1 coordinate 4,962, forward strand.
TTCGAGCTGCCCTTGGTGGCGCAGAAGCTGGCGGTTTCCGGGCAGTACGACGCCGTCATCGCGCTCGGCGCGGTCATCCGAGGGGCAACCGGGCACTACGACTTCGTGGCCGGCCAGTGCGCCGCTGGGATCCAGCGCGTCCAGCTTGATACGGGTGTTCCCGTGGTCTTCGGCGTGCTGACCACCGACACGATCGAGCAAGCCGTCGAGCGGTCAGGTGCCAAGGCTGGCAACAAGGGCTTCGAGGCCGCGGCGGCCGCCATCGAGATGGCGAACCTGATGGCGTCGTTGCCGAAGCGAGAAGGCTGAGGGTTCCAGCCGGCTGTGCTTCGCCTGGTCCTGCCGAAGGGATCGCTCGAGAGGGCGACCCTGGAGCTATTCGAGGCCGCCGACCTGGCGGTCCAGCGCAGCTCGTCGGTGGACTACCGGGCGTCGATCGACGACCCCCGGATCTCGGAAGTTCGGATCCTCCGACCCCAGGAGATCCCCGAGTACGTCGCCGAAGGGCTGTTCGACATCGGAATAACCGGACGGGACTGGGTGGAGGAGACCGCCAGCGACGTCGCAACGATCGGTGAACTCCGGTACAGCAAGGCGACATCTTCACCGGTCCGTGTCGTGTTGGCCGTGGCCGAGGACTCTCCAGTTCGGTCGGTTCGTGACCTGCCGGACGGCACAAGAGTGTCGACGGAGTACCCACAGCTGACCCGGCGATTCCTCGAAGATCACGGCGTTTCGCCCGTCGTGCGGCTCTCGCCGGAGGAGCG